>JAYUFG010000102.1:0-6767 GCA_043738845.1 Planctomycetaceae bacterium | reverse complement strand
TCCCGTTCATTCTGGCGGCCATCAATTTTTTCTCAAAGTGATTTATCTTAGCATTTCATAACCATCACAATTCGGATCGTCATGGCACAAACGGATTTTGAATGCCACGAGCACCACGAATTTCTAGCAGCCAGCGAGGCCGCACTCGCCGACGACGGTTTGCAAAAGATTTTGCACCGCCTGGGTGACACACTCGGCGACCGAAACCGCCAAGCCTTTGCCCAGTTTGCCGATTCAAGCCTCGTTCGCGATCACGCCCGGGCCATCAAAGACGACACGCTGGCTGAACTTGACACTCATTTGGCGACGCTCGAAGAAAGTGTCCAACGTCGCGGAGGACAAGTTCACTTTGCCGCCGATGGAGCCGATGCCTGTGAGATCATCAACCGCATTCTCCGGGAGAAAAACGCCAAAAAGGTCGTCAAATCAAAGTCGATGACCAACGAGGAAATTCACCTCAACAGTGCACTCGAAGGGGCGGGCGTGCAGGTCATCGAGACAGATTTTGGCGAGTATATCATTCAATGTGCGGGCCATCGTCCGTCTCATCTCGTCGCGCCTGCCGTCCATCTCAACCTGCAACAGGTGCAGCAGATTCTGTCGAAGGATGCAGGGCGAGAGTTACCCGCCCGCGCGGAGGATTTGGCCGCTTACGCTCGGGAAAAGTTGCGAGAACACTTTGCCACGGCCGACGTCGGAATCTCTGGGGTGAACTTTGCGGTGGCGGAGACGGGCACCGTTGTCCTCATCACGAACGAAGGTAATGGCCGCCTGACGACGACGATGCCACCCGTTCATATCGCCGTGATGGGCATGGAGAAAGTAGTCCCGAAGCTCGCCGACTTGCCCGTCTTTTTGAAAATTCTCGCTCGCGCTGCAACGGGTCAAACGCTATCGATTTACACGTCAATGATAACCGGCGCGAGTCACAAAGACGAACTGGACGGGCCGCGTGAGTTTCACTTGATTATTCTCGACAATGGCCGCTCGCGAATTCTCGCCGGTCCGTTGCGGGAGAGTTTGTTTTGCATTCGTTGCGGAGCCTGCTTGAATGTGTGCCCCGTCTATCGCAGCGTTGGTGGTCATGCCTATGGCGGCGTTTATGCCGGACCCATCGGAGCAGTGTTGACGCCGTTGTACGACGGCTTAAGGGCAAATCATCATCTCCCGCAGGTGTCGAGTTTGTGCGGTGCCTGTCAGGCCGCTTGTCCCGTCAAAATCGCAATTCCCGAAATGCTGATTAAACTCCGCGAACAATTGAACGACGCGCCGGGGAGCAAAAGCTGGCTCGAAGGAATTGCTTATAAACTTTGGGCGAAGAGTCTCCGCAGTCCGCTGCTGTATCGTTTGGGAACCTGGCTGACATCCCGAACGCTGGGCCGTTGGAAACGCAAATCGGGTTGGATCAACAAACTCCCCGGAGGATTGCACGGTTGGACCGAGAAGCGTGATTTTCCCGCCCCCGCCCCGGAGCGTTTTCGCGACTGGTGGGACCGCGAAGGAAAATCGTAAGCAACCCGACAGTCACCGATCCTCAAAGCAATTCTGACGCCCGTCCGGTAAAGCCTTATAATCCGGATTCCTAATTGGTGACGAGTCCTTCCACTTGTCGCTTGTCCTTCTATCCGTACTTGATAGGGAGGACGGCACGTTGCGGTTCCCCCCTCCTCCAAATCATACGGGCGGTTTTCCCGCAGACGGCTTTCCGTTTAACCGACGCCGAAGCTCACGTTCACCGGCGAGGAACTGCGAGCAAGTTCATCGAGCGGAGATTCGCCACGACGTTCGATCCGAACCATATATAGAACCGAAGATTGGGTTCACTGCGTATGACGTGCGGAACGCATAAGGAAACCATCACGCCGCGAATCACCAATAACTAAGCGTTAAACACCCACGTCATCCACAGCGAAAGCCCAAACGCTAATCGCGTGCCGATCTGGAGGCACCACCGCCACATCTGACCATTGACGATGTGACTGGCCTTCTCTAACGATTCTCGTACCCGCTCGTTGACTATCTTCCGTGGATTGACGAATCCGAACGTGAGAGCGCGGATCGTCGGTGCTTTCCATGATTGCATCCAATGTTCCGCCTTGTCGAGCGTCTCCTCCAGGGCAGACCGGTCGAATCGGCCAAATTTGAACAGGGCCTGAAAATCGAGGTAGAGCATCGCAACGCCTAAAATAATTACTGACAATAACGCCCACCATCTCCTCCACAGATCATTCGGTGTGACCACGGCTTGAGACCAGACAAGGCGCGACGCCAAACTGTTCGCGAGCATTAGAATCAATGTCAAGCCGATGGGCAGCAACGTCGTCCAGCGTAGGAATAGCGTTCGATGGCCCTTGACCAACTCCAGCAACTTCGGCCAGCGATTGGGGAACGCGACAACCAAGCCGAGGATGACCCGATAGTTGCGCAGGCGGAGAACCACGCTCACGACGAAGGCGAGGAGCAGGTAGTAGGTCAGGACGTTGATGAGATTGAATGATGTCAATGTTAACAGGTGGCTCGTGTCGAAAAGGGTGTGTGCGCGACAATGCAAATCCCAACTATCCTACAGTACCGTCTCAGGCGACGAACTGCGATCAAGTGCATATAACGGTTTTTCGGCTCCTCGGCCAAGGCGAGCCATACAGAACCGAAGATCGATTGCAACGCCGAGAATCTCCGGCGGCGTCCGTCGTCCCCCAAAACCAGAACTCGTTTGACCTCAAATCCAACGAATCGTGTTGTTGACGAGGGGAGAATGGCCATTTCGAACCCGGCCCAGGACGCGAATGCTTCGTCCAAGAGACGAATCTGGAATTTTTGGAAATTTGGGGAATTTGCTTGACAACGGGTTTCGCCCAGCTAGAGTAGGCAGGGTCGGGCCTCGGCTGAGTCGCTCCCATGCGACATTTTCAGCCGGCCTTCGACTTCCCGAGAGATTCTTCCGAACGCATTTTTCACCGGAGTAGCGACTGACCAATAATCCCTGCGGTTGCCTTGTTTCAAGGTGATCCTCTGTTGGGAACCAAAACCTCTTTGGTTCGGTCAGCGTAGCGTTAAGTTCTCCCCATGCCCGGTGTTTGTCGAATGGCATTTTTGCCAATCACCCGGCGTTGAGACAACCGGTCTTATCGTACTCTCCTATCCGACACCTTTGAAGGAGTCCGCAAATGAAGAAATTTCCCATCCAGGCCGCACTCGTCGTCAGCCTCATCACGTTCGCCATCCAAGCCCAGGCCGCGAACCTCATTCTTGACCTGACCACGGGAGGTGCTGGTAACATCGTCAGGGGCAATAGTTTTACGAACGACACCTTTGGGTGGAAGTTTTCCCTCAGCAATTCGATTAATGTTGATGGGCTAGGACTCTTCGATGTCTTACCCAATGGCATTGGCGGCAGTCAGCAAGTCGGGCTTTGGAACAGTGCTGGAACATTATTGACCTCTGCTACCATTACTAACGCCAGTACCCCTGTCGCGTCAGCGCATCCGAATGGAGATTGGTTATTTCAGAACGTTGCATTGGTAACGCTCACGCCCGGAAACTATTTCGTCGGCGCGACTTTGGCTCCGCTAGAGCCCTTTCTACAATTTAATAATGTGACTTCCGTCACAATTCCAGATGTAACCCTTCTTGGCGGATTTAGAAGTGCCGACAACACCACTGGCTTGCAATTTCCCAACACACTTTTCAGTTCAAGTAATGCGTTTTTCGGACCGACCGTCAGCTTTCAAGCAATCCCCACCCCCGAACCCTCGACGTTCGTCTTGGGAGCCTTGGGCCTCTTGGGTTTGGTTGTCGTCGCTCGGAGCAAGAAGAATCGCCTGGGCCTAAACGCTTCGGCCGCGTAGTTCCTAAAATCCACTCCAACCCCGTCCGGCCCTCTGGTCTGGCGGGGCTTTTTCATTTGCAGCCGCGGCGATGACCGTCGTTCATTGCCTGCTGGCGAATCGCCGCATCCTATTGATCAAAGAATGATACGATTTATCCTTTGCGATCTTTGCGCCTGGGCGTGAGAAAATCCTCGAGGGTCACGATTCCGAAAAGGTTTCACGCCAAGGCGCAAAGCCCGCGGAGAAAATGAACTCCATCCATGAAGATTCGATCATACCCAAGATGATTGCCGGTTATCGTAATGGCCAAGCGAAAGAGCATTTCCTGGTGGGAACCGCGTTGGGCGCACGTGCCCCGTTACTGGCGTGAATTGCGCAGGTTGATGGGTCTGAGATTCTGGGTGAAGACGATGGGGATCTCACTTCTGATTTTCACGGTGATCGTCGCTGCGTGCAAAATCGCATTTCCAGCTTTGCAACTGGAATTTTTGTGGAAGGTACCAATCAGTTTGGTGGGGCTTCCGCTGGTCTTCGCTTTGCCTACCATTATTCCCCAGTTTGTCACGGTTCATCAAGACTACGTTCATCACATCCTGGGACAGATTCATCGTCACTATAAGATGCCCGACGTAACATCGGTGCGGATCGTTATCTTTGCGGAAAATCGGATCCGGATGCGATTATTCACCGCCAAAGGATCGCGTGGCATCGGGATTTCTCCGAAGGTGAACTTGGAGGAACTTTACGCGATTTTTCCGATGGTTCCGGTTGTTTGGGATGCTCGCGACCGATTCGCCGCCCTATCGGCCCGTCACCAAAAACAGACCGGCTGAACCTTTCGACGGAAACCACTGGCCGACCCGGAATCGGCCAAGTATCCTGGAGGTATTCACGCCGTCGGCACACATTCTGTTTGGGAGTCTGTTTATGATCCGCCGCTTTGCATTTGTTGTCACCATCGTTCTAGCCTCCCTTGCAACCCTTCATGCCGCTGACGAAGTAGGTTTCACTCCCATTTTCGACGGCAAGACGTTTTCCGGCTGGGAAGGGAACGAAAAGATTTTCCGTGTCGAGGAGGGGGCCATCGTCGGCGGGACACTTAAGGAAAAAGTTCCGCACAATGATTTTCTCGCTTTGAAAAAAGAGTACGCCGATTTCGAACTGCGGTTGAAGTTCAAACTTTTGGGAGCCGGAGCCAACGGCGGCGTCCAAATCCGCAGCCGTCGTAAGCCGGACCATTTTGAAATGATCGGTTATCAGGCCGATCTGGGCGACAAGTATTGGGGAACGCTGTACGACGAATCTCGCCGCAACAAAACGCTCGCCGGACCAAAGGCCGAGGAGATCGAAAAGGTTCTCAAGCGGGACGACTGGAACGATTACGTCATTCGCTGCGAAGGCCGCCACATTCAACTCTGGGTGAACGGCTTGCAAACGGTCAATTATACCGAGGCCGACGAGAAGCTCGAACAGACCGGCCTGATCGCCGTCCAAATTCATGGCGGCGGTCCCAGCGAAGCCTGGTACAAAGACCTCCGCATTAAAGACCTCGCTGCCACTCCCGCCCCCGCCAAACCCTGATCCCTCCTCCTTGTTCATCGTTCACTGTTTTGCATTTTGCGTTCTGCGTTTTCCTCCATGTCTGCCAAATTCATCTACTTCGATCTCGGCAACGTGATCCTGTACTTCAGTCACGAACGGATGTGCCGACAGATGGCCGCCGTCGCAGGCGTAACGCCGGAAAAAGTTCGCGACGTGCTGTTTACGGGCGACATTAAAACGCAATTTGAATTGGGACAGACTTCCGCGACCGAGTGTTACGAAGCCTTTTGCCAAAAGCTCGATGTTCGTCCCGACCGAGCCGCATTGGAAAGGGCGGGCAACGACATCTTCGACCTCAACGTCTCGATCTTGCCGCTGATTGTGCAGTTGGAGGCGGCCGGTTATCGCCTCGGCATTTTGTCTAACATCTGCCAAAATCATTGGAAATGGGTCTGCGATGGGCGGTTTGGTCTGCTGCCCGACGTGTTTGAAGTTCATGCGCTCAGTTATCAAATCCAGGCGATGAAGCCCGACCCGAAAATCTATATTGCCGCGGCCGAACTCGCGGGCGTTTCCCCTAGCGAGATTTTCTTCCTGGACGATATAGAGGGACACGTGTTGGCCGCCCGCGCTGCCGGATTCGATGCGGTGCAATACACGACGACGCGAGTGTTAGGAGAAACGATGCGCAAGCGGGGAATTCGGTCGAATTTTTAGTGGTGAGTGGAAAGCTTCAGTTGTCGAGGCTTTCACTCTTTGCTGATCGTTCATTGTTTCCCCTCCCAATTTCTCCGCCGATCACGCCGAGGATGAACTCGCGATTGGTCGTCAGCAGTTTTGGCAATTCTAAAATTTCGCCTGCTGTGAACCAATGAGCCGATTCTACCTCGTCTGGATTGGGTGTGATGATCGCATCGTCGGCCATTTCGGCCAGCCACCAAGCCAAGTCAATCCGCCACGGCGTCACGCTTCGCCACACTCGGGCAATGGGAGCGACCACGATTCCCAATTCTTCTTGCAACTCACGAATAACGGCCTCCGACTCGGATTCTCCCACTTCGATTCCACCGCCGGGAAAACAATAGAACCCTGGTGCGGAGACCGTTTGAGAGCGGCGAATGACCAAGTACCGCTCGGCACGGACGATCACCGCCACAGCCCCACGGCGAATCGGCAGGTTTTTTGTATTGGGCATGGTGTTTCGTCAAACTTATTGACAATGTCCTATCTTTTTACGCATGTTTCCCAATCGAAAAAACCAGGACAAACGGACGACAGCGATGGTATTGATTCGTTGTATCCGTTCACAGATTTTACCTGAGATTGGCGTGGAGTGGGAGCGGTGCGCAGGGCGTGGAATCTCGGCGGCGGAGCGGTGGTGGGCCGGAAGGGCGC
>JAYUFG010000101.1:0-17951 GCA_043738845.1 Planctomycetaceae bacterium | reverse complement strand
CCCCGGGCGAATTCGATGGTTCGCTCACTTTCGACTTGCCAGCTTTTTGCAAGGCGTCGAGAACTTCTTGCTTGGAAATCACATCGCGAAGGATGATCGGTTTGTCGGGTGCGTCTGCCGGATAGATCGCTAGGACGGGAATCGAAGCACTCTTGAGTCCCTCCAAAGCCTTCAAAATCTCTGGCGACTGGTCCGTCCAATCCGCCAGCAGGGGAACAACGCCGTTCGCCGTGATCGCATCGAGAACGTCCTGACGATTGATCGCAAATTTTTCATTGGACGCACAAACATTGCTCCATTGGGCCGTGAAATCGACCATCACTGTCTTACCTTCTTGCTGCAATTGTGACAAACGTTCCGCTGAGAATGGCTGCCACGGGAGCGACGCTTTTTCAGGTGTTACTGCGGTTGCAGCCGCAGGAGTCGTCGTGGCGTTGGCTTTCGACTTGCCAGCTTTTTGTAAGGCGTCGAGGACGTCTTGCTTGGTAATTGCGTCGCGCAAAATGATCGGTTGGTCAGGCGTTTCGGCCGGATAGATCGCTAGGACGGGAATCGAAGCACTCTTGAGTCCCTCCAAAGCCGTCTTGATTTCCGGCGAACCAGTCGTCCAATCGGCGAGCAGCGGGACGACACCGTTCACCGTGATCGCATCGAGAACGTCCTGACGATTGATCGAAGCGTACATGTTGGCCTTGCAAGTTGGGCACCAGTCGGCCGTAAAATCGACCATCACCGTCTTACCGTCTTTCTGAAATTTCGCCAAAGCATCGGGCGAATAAGGCTGCCAGGGAATCAATTGCTTTTGCGGCGTGAGAAAACTGAATGCAAACCAACCGACGATGCCCGCCAAGGCACTTCCGATAATCCAACTGCGGGCTTTGTCACCCAACTCGGCCGTGAGGGATGTACGACCGATCCACCAGCAGCCTGCCCACAAGCCGATCAACAGAGCAAACGTCGCGACGAAATAATCCTTGTTCAAATAGGTGAAGATAAAGACGACCGTTCCGAGCAGGACGAAGCCCATGATCTGCTTGAACGTATCCATCCAGGCACCTGGCTTCGGCAGCCAACGAATCAACGCGGGGAACGCACCGATCAACAAATAGGGACTGGCCATGCCAATTCCAATCGCCGCGAACAGGGCGAAAATGATCGGTGTCGATTGCGAGATGGTAAAGCCGAAGACCGGTCCTAAAAATGGCCCGCTGCACGGCGTGGCTAAAACGGTGCTGAAGACCCCTTTGGAGAACGCACCAATGGCTCCCTCTTTAGCCGCGTACTCGGTGGCTTTGCCGCTGCCCACAAAACCGGGAATTGGAATCTCCCACACGCCCAGAAAACTGAGGGCGCAGACAAACACGATACTGGCCATCGTCACGGCGAAGGCGACGGAACCAAAGTGTTGTCCCCAGGCGAGATTCTCTTTTCCCAAGCCGAGGTTCGCCGCCGAGGCCAATGTTGCAAGTGCCATAAAGACGCACATCAATCCGGCCGTGTACCACAAGTTGAGCGCGAAAATTCGACCGCGGCTGTGCCCGCTTTGCTCGATGAACGTGTACAACTTCAATCCGATGACCGGCAAGACGCACGGCATGAGGTTGAGAATCGCCCCACCCAACAATGCAAATAGCATGACCTGCCACAACGGGAGCGGCGGAGTTGGAAGACCTTCCGCAACGGCGGTATAACTTTTCGCGGTCTCGAACGCCAACGGCGATTGACCCGGCTTGCTCGCGGTACGAACGGGAACAAATGCCTCGAAACGAGCGGCCTTGGGCTTACCACAATCTTTTCCTGCACAGACTTGATAGCCGATCATTCCGGAAATCGAAAAGTCGCCCGGCTTGGCATCCTTGGGAATTTGCAGATCGATCGTCCAAGAAACGGGCTGCTCGTGATAGCGGACCGATTCGCCATCTGGCCCTTTTGACTCGACCGGTTTGACGTCCGCGATCGGAGAACTTGCCCGCCAGTTGGACGTGTTCGTCAAAACGATGATCGTCGGCTTCACGCCCAATTTTGGAACCTTGTCATCCTGGGCATAAATATGCCAGCCGGGATCGGGAGTGGCGGTCAGGATCAATTTCAAGGTCGAGCCGGGCGCAACTTCTTGCGGCTCGATCCGGCCGGTGATCGCGACGTGCGATTCTCCGTCCGTCGTCAAATTCCCTGAAGCTGCGAACAATTTTGCCGTAAAGGAATAATCTTTCGGAAAGAGGCACGCATCTTTGCAAACCTGCGCATAGACCGCGCCCTTTATCTCGAAGGTTTCCGGCACGATGCCGGGGTCAAACTGAATCGGCACGCTCCAAGTCACACTCGCCGCGTGTTCTTCGACGGGTACTTTGTACGCCTTATCGTTGTGGACGGTGGGGACAGGGTTTGGCGTGAAATCGCCCACGACGTGAAAACCCTTTTGGTCGAATTTGAGCTTGGTCCGAACAGTCGCACCATCAGGTTGAGAGATCGAATAGATATGCCACCCCGGCGACATCTCTGCCGTGATTGAGAGGACGGCGCGACCGCTGGCGTCGGGCTTGGAGAACTTGCCTGTAGCAGTGACTTTGTCGCCATTGTCGTCGTCGTCACCGCCGAATTGGTTGCCTAACCCACCCTTAAAATCGCCACCCTTAAAATCACTCAGGGCCGGTTTCTTGATCTGTGCCCAGGCGGGCTGCACCACGAGCAGGGCCGCGATGACGAGCCAGCTCGTCCTTACAATTGAACGCCAAGAGTCAAACATCCGTGGTTTTCCGTGGGGACAAAAATTGGTCATTGCGATTCTCCTAACTCCGTAATTTTAGCGGTTTCAGGAACGTCGGGTCAATGGTGAAGCGGCGGGAAATGGGGTTATGGAGACCAGCAAGTCCGAAGAAACTCCAGCCAAACGCAAAAATTCTCCGTGTCCTCTGCGCCTCCGCGTGAAGCCTTTCCAATCTTTCTGCCCTTTGGTTGTGTGATCCTCCATTCAATCTTTATCAATGATTGAAACAAAATAGTCTCACGCGGAGAATACAACCGCTAGAATCACCCTCAGTTTTCTTGCTCGCGTAATTCCGTCGATGAAATATCGAGCCGAAATTGTTCGGCCGGTACCGGGATACACAGGGCACGCAACGGATGAGGCAACGGAAGATCGTCGATGGTTTGAAATGCCCCAGCATGAAGGCGGCCGAAAACAAGAAATCGACAAGCCCGCGAGGCCAGTTGCTCAATCGCCCGATCACGTTGGGAAATATCCCCGCCGTAGTATTTCGGATCGGCAATGCGGAGGATCGTATCAGCACCGACGACAAACGTTGCTCCGGGGAAAATCTGCGACTTCTCGGCAAAGGTCGGTGCCCGCGTAAACCACAGTGATTGATCGGCGGCGAACTGTTCCGCCCGGCGGGTCATTTCCTTAAAATCGAGTGGCGGTTTATCGACATTGGTCATTGAAATCTCGAACGCAACCGGCTCTTTCAGCATTTGCGAGGCCACCGCCGCCATCTGGAGATGACCATCATGCAAGGGACGAAACGCACCCGGTAAGATGACCTTCGGATGCGGAGGTTCATTCGACGATGAAGGTTGTTCGCCGTGCGGAAAAAATTTCGCCGCAGTTATTTCGCCCGAGAGGAGTTGTTGCCACTCGCGGGGCGCGTCAACTTGAGCGGAGAGAATGACTTCTCCTTCACTGGGGAAAAGCGTCAGTGGGACGCGGTCGGCCAAACCGCTTGCGGCGGCAATTTCATTCAGGATCATGTCCGCCGTCAGCATTTCCTCCTCGCTGCGAGTCCGACGTCGTTTGATAAGTTCGAGCGAAGCGGTCGCCGTTGTCGTGGCCGTTTGCCAAGCAATGTGAAAACGGTGGGCACCTTTTTTCGGCGGTTCACTGGCGAGACTGGCCGTACAGGCCAAACCGACGCAGGACACGGGAACCATTGTTGTCAGAACGCTGGCGGTTCGTCGGGCTTCGAATAATCTCGCTCGTTCATACGCCCGCATTGCCATCAGCCGGGCGGTGCGTTCGTCGCAAAACTTTTCGGGCGTGGCACCGAGCCAATCGACGAGTGCCTCGGACGAGTACGGCACAATGGCCTCGACCATAATTCGCGACGCGCCGGGAACGGTGAACAGTTGCGATATCGCTTCGCTCCCGCCGCCCGTGAGTGCCAAAACCAAACGAATGGGCTGTTCGTGAAGTCGGCGAACGAAGAAGTCGTGGCGAGAGAACATGGCGAATTCTGGGGCTATGGTTTTCTGTAGCGTAACCCAAAACCGCGCGGAACGGAACGGAGAATGATCTTGGCTCGGCGTTTCCCGTTTTTGGCCGATTTGTTATGATTCTAAAGAGGTCGATTGGTTCTAAAGAGACCGGAACGAGTTGTTCAGCGAATACGAAACTTTTGTTGCCTTGCAAAATCATGTTGGTCATTGCCCCTCATATTCACGTTGATGCTGCGGAACTACAGTTCACCTACGTCCGCAGTTCTGGCCCTGGCGGCCAAAATGTGAACAAAGTCAACAGCAAGGCCGTATTACGTTGGAACCCGGCCGCCAGTGAAGGGCTAACCGAGGCGGTACTGACCCGGTTTTTGTCGAAGTACGGCAACCGTTTGACGGTGGACGGCGACTTAATCGTCACGAGTCAGCGTTATCGAGATCAGGGGCGGAACACGGCCGACTGCCTGGAGAAACTACGTGAGCTATTGTTGGCGGTGGCCGTCGCGCCGAAAAAACGCCGCCCCACCAAACCGACCCGGGCTGCCCGCGAACGACGACATCAGGCGAAACAAGTTCAAGCCCGCAAGAAAGAAGGCCGCAGCGGAAAGTTTGACGATTAGTTTTACAAGATGTTCCCATCGGTCGCACTCCATTTAGCAGCGTCCAATCGTCATGTTTAGCATCGCCTATAGAACCCAACATCCATTCCTATACCTTTGAGATCATGTCGCGAATTTCATTCTTAACTCGCTGCCCTTGTCCGTTGATTTCCCCGTCGGCCCGATTGCTGGTGTTGGTTGCTGTGGGTTTGCTCTCATGGTCGGGCTGCGGGAGTCACGATACTTTGGCCTCGATCAAGTTGACGCCGGAACAAGAAAAACTCATCGCTCAAATCAAATCGCAAGGTGGAGCGGTCGAGGTCGACGAAAAAGGTTCCGCCGAGCCAGCCTTTCTGATTACGCTCAAAACCGTTCGTACTAAGGACGCCGATGTTTTGGCCGTGAAAAGTCTCGGCAAAATTCGCGGCCTGACACTCGATGGGACGAGCATCACCGACGGACTCCTGGAAAAACTTACGGAGTGGCCGGACCTCGTTCGGTTAAGTGTGGGAGAAACGGCGATCACCGACGCGGGCGTAGCACATTTAGCCAAACTTACCCAGTTACAAGATTTGAAATTGAATAAGACGAAGATCACCGACGAAGGGGTCGCCCAACTCGAAGTTCTGACGAAACTACGACGCTTAAATCTGGCTCAAAACAATCTCACCGACGCGGTGCTAACACATTTGTTATCACTCAAGGAATTGGAGAATTTGCGAATGTGGGACACGCAGATGTCCGACGCCGGACTTAAGCAGATCGTCGAGATGAAACAACTTCGCGAGTTGTACATCGTCAAAACGAACGTGACCGACAAAGGGCACAAATGGCTCAAAGAGCAAATGCCAAATCTGAAAATTGATCGCGGCCCCCAGGACGTGAGACCGAACAAGGTTGGCAATTAGGGCTTCATCCCGCTCAACGACGGGAATGTTTCCGCCAGCCATTGAAACCCGTTCATCAACCAGGGACTCGTCCAAGGATTCCAGGTCGGATAGGCAACCGACAACACGGAAAGTCCAAGCAAGGTCAAGCACACGATTCGCCAACGACGGGATGTACTCATCCCATCCAGTGCGGGCAGCATCGCCGTCAACCACAGTGGCGCGAACCAAAACGCCCAGCGAAATCCGGCCGTCGTCCCGCCGTAATTGCGATCCTCTTGCGGTCGCAGGGCAATGTAAAACGTCAAACAGATCATCGACACGACGCCAATCATCACGGCCAGTTGGCGAAACTTTCCCGCTTGCCAGCGGTTCATTCGCACGAGACCGATCAAGCTCAACAACCAAATCGGCGTCAGTGAAAAAATCCCGTGATGCCCGACGAGAACCTGCAACGCATACGTTGTGATATTCGGTTCGCCTTTATCAATCGGATTGCCGGGATTGAACCAATAGCTGGGAAGGATGCGATAGTCGGCGTCAACCGGCTTACCCCGTTCGTAAACAAAGTGATACCACGAGTGCCACAATTGAACCTCGGCACTGTTTTCGCTGAGAGCGACGGAGTACATTCGCAGTTTCCCCTTGTCCATCAACCACCACATTTTCACACTTGGCTCTTTGCTCTCGCGGGAAGTGACTTCCCATTTATCTGACCCTGTTGAAACCCCTTCTTTAAGTTGCTCCAACGTTGAAAGTTTCGACAAGAGCGATAGGGGAACCCGCTTTTCCGGAAGTTCGCTTCCAAGCTCGCTCAGCATTCCGGCCGAGTTCTGCTGGAGTGACAGAACCGATTGGCCAGCATCACTGCGAAACGTATAGGGGGGCGAAAAAATCCCGTGGGCAGCGTAATTCGTTCCAAAAAAACCAGCGATCACAATCGCCGCGCCCGGCAACCAGGCGACGAGCGATTCCCTCGGTCGAGTGAACAATAACCCGGCGGAAACGATTGCAAAATACGCCAGCGCAGGAAGCTCATTCACGACCGTGAACGCACCGAACAATCCAAACAGAAAAAAGTATCTTGCCCGCCGTTCGCCATCGAACCAAATTCGCAGTGCGGCATAAAGACTAATCATCGCGGCCACAGCGGCTGGCGTGTGATTGTTGAACACGATGACAAACGTCGTCAGAAATGTGGCAAATACGCCTGCCGTGACGACGAATATCTTGGCCCAATCGGTTGTCGCATATCGCTCGGCCAGTTTGGCCAGCAGAATGAAGTACAACAACATTCCCGGCAGGTACGTCGTCAGCAGCATGAACCGCCCGATCTCGTAGGGATGATCGCCGAGCGTCCAACCAGTGACTTTGTAAATGAGCCAATACTCGCCCGCCATGAGTGTCGCTAAGAGTGGCGGCTTGCTCGAATAGAGATGTTCAACGCCGTCGGCAGCGGCGTGTTTGACCATATCAATCGTGTCCCAATTTGGCGGAATTAGGAAATCGTCGATGGCGTAAGTCCCTTTTTCGACAAGGGCCCGAACGGTCATCCAGCGGCTGCGATCATTGCCACTGAGAAACGGCCGCTGTCGTTGCCACGCTTCTTTAACGGTGTTCGGGTCTTTGCCCGCTTTCTTGGCTTCGTCAACTTGTTTTTCGTATTCCTTTTTGAACGTCGTCTCGAGCGCGAGACGATCGACAGAATTAACGGCCAGAATTCGTCCCGCCATTTGGCCCAGGCCAATCATAATGAGCAGGCCGTATACGAACCGGCGAAATTGGGCCGGAGAAGTTGTCTGATCGGCGGAAACAGGTTGGTTCATGCGGGCGTACTAAGGCTTGTATTCCGGTAGGTCAGGCAATTCATACCTGGCGAGATCAACTTCGCAGGGTAGGGTCCGGAGCAATAAATAATGTCGTCTTTCGCACCGCGAAAGGACGTGCCTTCACCGAGCGAACGATAACAATCACGAAAATCATTGATGGGCCAATCAAAAGGGTCACGGTGTACCCATGACTTCAATTTGCAACATTCGCTCAACTTTGGTCCGCACAACGGACCCTACAACAGTAACTGCCGAATTTCACGACAATGACGTCCGACCAGTACCCTCACACCAGCGTGTCCTCGTTCTTTTGCTCGCCGTGGATCCGCATCCGATAAACGTGCATCTCGGGATTGAAGAGATCACCCGACTTTTTCAGGTCCATAAACAACTCGGCGGGCTGCGTCGATTCTTCCCAGCCTTCCGGCAACAACGTGTCGGTCGTCGCCGGTTGCAGATACAGGACATGATCGAAACCGGCTCGCTCGTGGACCTCTCCGTCGTGAATATGAACGGTCGGCAGAAAAATCTTTTCCGCATTGGCGCGGGGAAATTCAAACGCCATCGGATGAATTTTCTTTTCGCCCGACTTGAGCTTGAAAACGGCAAAGCCCGACTTTTTATACGCGGGCAACTTATCCCATACACCAGCGGGCAAGCGAAACCGCTCGTCAAGCCGGCTGAAATCTTCAATGCTGGGGACGAACGAGGCCTCGAAACTGCCGACTTCAACGACTTTGAGCGGTTTGACACCTGCGGCGGGGGCAATCAAATTAGGCTCACGTTTGGGAGGTGGAATTTCCGGAATCGGAAAACCTTTCTCTAGATCAGCAAAGAAATTCTCGTATTCCTTTAGGCTAATGAACTTGACCGCGTCTTCGTCCGACTTCGGCGGTGTCGGAATCGGCAGAATCATTGCCAAGTCCTCCTTGGCCGAAAGGTTCAGGCTGTACACAATGTATTGACGTTCCTTTTTCGACGGCCTCGCGAAAATGTTCGTTTGCGACACCGACAAGACATGCCTGGAAAAACAACACATGGTCTCTTCCTCCCGAATTGGAAGTTGGGAAAATACAGCAGGTACGAATACAGTTCGGACGCCCATGATTCTAATACAACGAACTGCCGATTGCAAAGCAACGACGCTGAAGTCTAAATAACCCGTAGCCCAATAACCTGCAGAACCTATGCGGATTGCCGAAATTTATTCCTCGCGACAGGGTGAAGGGTTCCTGACCGGAACCCAGAGCGTGTTCGTCCGTGCCAGCGGGTGCAATTTGCGGTGCTGGTTTTGCGACACCCCCTTTACGTCCTGGTCGCCGGAGGGAGACGACCAATCGGTCGCCGAGATTCTCGACCAAGTTCTCGGCTACGACTGCGAACATGTCGTCATTACCGGGGGCGAGCCGATGTTGTTCGCCGAGTTGCTCCCTTTGACAGCCGAACTGCGAAAGCAGCACAAACATCTCACGATTGAAACGGCGGGAACGATGTTCTTGCCGGTCGCGTGTGATTTAATGTCGATCAGCCCTAAACTGGCGAATTCCACACCGTCGCTGGAGCGAGATCCCAATTGGCATCGCCGGCATGAGCAAGAGCGGCATGTGCCCGACGTAATCCGCCGTTTGATTGCGGAATTTCCCTTTCAAGTTAAGTTCGTCGTGGATCGGCTGTGCGACCTGGACGACGTGGCAATGTATCTACGCGAATTTTCCGAGATTGACCCGGCTCGCGTGTTGCTCATGCCGCAAGGAACAACGGCGGCCGAGTTGGATATGCGGGCAAAATGGCTGGAACCGGCGTGCGCCGCACGCGGATGGAACTATTGTCCGCGAAAACATATCGAGTGGTACGGCCATGTGCGGGGGACGTAAGGATCGAACTATAATTTATTGTCGTCTTTCGCTCCGAGGCTGTGAATTTATTGTAATGGTGACCGATCGGTAGGGCCCGCTGTGCGGACCATTTGTTTGCGATCCCTTTTTTGCCGCGAATTACCAGTGTGATCGCGAACTCCCGGTCCGCGCAGCGGACCCTACAACTTCCGAATGACAAACCTTCCAATAAATTCACAGCCTATCCGCGAAAGGACGTGTTTTTGCCGTAGTGACGGACGACAACGGGACAGTTATTATTTATTCGCCGGTCCTAAGGACCAGCGGACGGTTTCTTGCGGGCGATAATCTCTCGACGAATTCCGCCGCCACAAAATGGCTCAATTCTAACTCTGGCGAATACGTTCGCAAACGAGTATAATGCGAGGGTTGCGTGCGAAACTTTTCTCGGGATTCACCCACCCAAAATACGCAGGAGTTCTTTCCATGAAGCGTTTGAAAATGCGGCAGCCGGTTGCCTGGATGTTCAGTGGTCTGTGCATCGGCGTCTTTTGCGGATTGGGGATTGCCTCGCTCCTGGGGCTGCAAACGCCCGTCCATGCGACTGCCACACAAGGCCAAGAAAGTTTCGCGATTGCGACCGGCGAACTCGACGATGGGATCGAGGCGTTGTACTTCCTCGATTTTCTCACGGGTGAACTGAAGGCCGCTGTACTCAATCCCCGATCGGGAAAGTTCACTGCTTTATTTACCTATAAAAACATTTTCAAGGATTTGGGCATCGACTTGAAGGATGTGAAGAATCCCAAGTTTCTCATGGTCACTGGCGCGACTGACATGCGACAGGGTGTTCCCGGCACGAACGTGAAGTTCGGCAAAGGGGTAATTTACATCACTGAGTTGACCACCGGAAAAATCGGGGCGTATACTGTCCCTTGGAACAAGCCGACTTTCAACGCAGGTCAAAAGATCGAGGCCACACTCGTTCCACTCGACAGCGTGCAAGGTCGCGTCGTGGCGATTCGACCGGGAAGCTAACTCGGATTCGCATAATGGAAATTAACGTCAATGGCCAAACGCGACAGGTGCAGTCGCGCGCATCGATCGCCGAACTGTTGAGCGAGATGAACATCACCGCTCGGCACGTCGCCGTCGAAGTCAACCTAGCCTTGGTCCCGCGCGAACAACACGCGACGCACACACTGTCGCCCGGCGACCGGCTCGAAGTTGTGACGCTGGTCGGCGGCGGTTGAGGCGACGTTTTTTCGCACCTGGCAAAAACAAGCCACGATATTGTTCCACGGCCATTCTGACGTAATGCAATTTGCACGGCGACAGTGTATGCTAAATGTTTTAGCGTTACCGGCATTTCGGCAACCGTGATGGGTTTTCATGGGTTACTGGCAGGAAAAAGTCGTGGTTGTGACCGGCGGATCTTCCGGCTTTGGTCGGGCGATTGCGCAAGGCTTCGCCGCAAACGGGGCACACGTCGTGATTGCCGCCCGCAATTTAGAAACGCTCCAAACAACCGCCGCCGAAATTCGCCGCAAGTACGGTGCGCCGGGTCGAGAAGTGGTGCCCGTCGCGTGTGATGTGACGAAGGATGGAGATGTCGCTAAGTTGTTTGACGAAACCTTGTCCAGGTTTAAACGGCTTGATGTTCTCGTGAATAACGCGGGCCGTTCTGCCCGAGGACAGGCGATCGACACGTCGCCCGATGATTTTCAGCAGCTTTGGGATTTGAACTTTTTGGGTGCAGTCCGTTGCACGCGAGCGGCCGTTCCGCACTTGCTCGTGTCGCGCGGTCACTTGGTCAATATCGGGTCGCTCTCTGCGAAAACGGCCAGTCGATATCTGGGTGCGTATCCGGTTTCCAAACATGCCCTAGCGGCGTATACGCAACAGCTACGACTAGAACTTCGCCCACACGGTTTGCATGTGATGTTGGCCTGCCCTGGGCCGGTCGTCTTACAGGATCGGGACGAAAGCCGGTATGAATCGCAATCGGCGGGACTTCCCGAGAGTGCTCGCAAGCCCGGCGGTGGCGTCAAATTGGGAGCGATCAGTGCGTCCGACTTGGTGCGAAAACTTTTGCGGGCGTGCGAGAAACGGGCACCCGAGTTGGTGTATCCCCGCCGGACGCGATTGCTGTTTGTCATGTCGCAGATTTCGCCTACCTTCGGCGATTGGTTGTTGCGACGTTGGACGTAGTGGAATTCGAATCAGTTGTTTCACTACACTGCCAGTGAAAGCCGCTTGAGACGGCGTGACATATCGGCCGCCAGTTCGTCGGAAATCTCGTCATGAAAATCTACGAGTCCCGACTGTTGGGACGCAATCAAACGGCCGTCGCGCAAAGCGAGTGTGCTGGTGTGCTTGGAATTCACGCGAGGCTCGTCGGTGATGATCCCCGCCAAATTCAAAGGATCGGCGGCCGAAATAATCACGCAATGGCCGTCTGGTTTTTCTTCTCGCACCCGCCGCAGGTGGACTACGACCTCGGGCGTGGCGTACTGTTCGCCCGACACACCGGAGATAAATCGCCCGCCGTGCAATTCTCCGCGGGCTTCCATTCTTCGCAACAGCGGCAGCATTCGATACCAGGGTGGAGCGAGCGTCTCGGTCGCCAGCACGTCGCGAAACACGACTCCCCATCGTCGCAACAACTGTTGCACCCAGTTGGAAATTCGCTGCTCCTCCGAAACCTCTTCCACAAATCCGGGAAACAATGACCACCTCCCAGCAGGAGCGATGCTCGCAACCACGCCGTTGATCCGGCGCACATGTCCTCGGATCTTCGCGTTCCGCTTGCCAAGTTTCCGTTTGGGCGAAACAAGCGGCCGAATCGCCCCGAACGAGTCGGCCGTGACCAAACCCAACGCGGCCAACTCATACAACGCCTCTTCCAACTGTGTCGGCAGAAGTTGCGCCGCGCCACGCAATTCGTGCGGGAACAACGCGCCCCGCGACTTCAAGGTTTGCCACACGACCTGCGCATTCGAGCGAGCAAATCCTTCCGCCGATTCTCGATCCGGCGGCAAGAGCCAACCCAAATCCTCTCGCAATAAAAGTGACAAGAGCGCAGCCCGAGTGACCCGTGCGCCGCTCGGAGAATCGTCCTTGGGTTTCGCGGGTGGTCGCAACCGGCCCCACATCAGTTCGCCCGACAGCGAAAGTTCATCGAGAAACGAAGGATCGTAGTTCGCCACGCGAGCGGCCAAAATTCGCGGTTCCCACGCCCCCGCCGGAATCTCGCAGCCCTGCAATTGAGCAATCACCTCGCGAACGCCCGCCCGGCCAGCTCGCCGCTGGTCCGGCAGCAAGCGATGATATTGCGTGAGAAAGCGGATGTAATCGACCGGCGTGACGGGCTGAATTCTTCGCCGCAAACCCTCGAGCGTGTAGCGATGTATGCGGGCCAACAATCGCCGATCACACCATTCGACTTCTTTCGCGTCTTTGGCAACAACCTTTTCATACTTCCGGCCATTCGCTAATCCATTATTCTCAAAACCAGTTTGCGTGAATTGACCTCGCAACACGCCCCCTTCGCCCTCAATCGCCGAAAGAGTCGCCGAGATTCGCGATTCATCGAGACCGAGCATCTGTCCTAGTTGGCTCGCCGTGATCGGGCCGGAACTTTGCATTCGCCCCCGCAGCAAAGTGAGCAACGCTTCGGCCGATTCCCATGTTTTTTGCAACGACTCTGGCAGCACGGGCACCGGTGTCGCTGTCGCCGTAGGAAAAATCGTCTGAATCAACGGCCAGCGTTCGCTCGCGATCCAAAACGGCTCTTTGCCAGAAACCTGTACCAACGTCGCGCGACCCTTCGCACATAGCTGCTCAAACCAGCGGCCCCACTCCAAACCTTCACAGCGGAGCAATAGCCCCATCGTCAACAGCGCATCATGTAGTTCATCCGCATCACGCACGACCGGCCAGGCTTCCGACATCACGAGCAAAATCGCCTCTGGATCAAGCCGACCGAGATCGCTCACACTCTCGATTTTCAACGTCCTGCGAATAGCCACCGCCCGCGCCCGGCGTTCTTCCAATGGTGCCGGATCAAGAAACGTGTAGGGATTAGAATTGAGAAGCTGATGCGTAAACGGCGACGGCTCACGCGTCTCGCGGGCAATAAACTCAATCTCGCCCGACTGAACGTCTTTCAACATTTGCATCCAGCGGGGCAAATCCATCGCCTCGTGCAAACAATCGTAGACCGTTTGTCGCACGAGCGGATGATTGGGAATCTCCGTGTCACCGTGATGGTTTTCAAAACAGCCCGTCTTGGCGGGAAATACGGCCGACAGAAGATCGTCCGCCTGAAACCGCTGCATCTGCGGCGGAACTTTCTTGCCGTTCCGCTGTCGCAAAATTGCGAGCGACCGAGTCACATTCCACCGCCAGCGTGTTTGAAACATCGGCGCGGCAATCAGTGCCTGTGTCAAAAGATACTCTCCATTTTCGGTCGAGATCATTTTGAACAGCGACTCGGTCGGAAAGCTATGCTGCGGTCCAAGTGACAAAACGATCCCATCGTCGTCGGCCGCCGCTTGCAATTCAAAATCGAAGCTGCGGCAAAATCGCTTCCGCAACGACAGGCCCCAGGCTCGATTGATCCGGGCACCGAGCGGCGCGTGAATGACCAACTGCATTCCGCCCGATTCGTCGAAGAATCTTTCAAAGACGATTTTCTTATCGGTCGGAACCACTCCAATCGCCGCCTTTTCCGCTGCCACATAACGAGCCGCCTGTCGCGATGCCCACTCACTTGCACCGCAGTTTTCCTTCAACCACTTCATGGCTGGTTGCAAATCGACTTCATTGACAATGTCATCGGGGTCGAGGTGATTCACGTGCCCCGGCAGTCGCACACGGTTCGCAACTTCTTCGCGCAGCTTAGAAATTTCGTGCGACAGTTCAATCGTGCGGCCCGGCGCGTCGCCATGCCAAAATGGAATCGAGGCGGGCGCACCCTGCGCATCGGCCACGCGAACCTCTCCACCCCGCAGCGAAATAATTCGCCAAGAATTCGTCCCCAACACGAACACGTCGCCCGCCATACTCTCAATCGCGAAATCCTCGTTGACCATCCCAATAAACGTCCGATCATCCTCGGTCACAACCCGCAGGTCGGCCGCTTCGGGAATTGCCCCGCCGGAAGTAATCGCAGCAAGCCGGGCGTTTTTTCGGCCCTTCACCGTGCCATTGATTTGATCCCGATGCAGATACGAACCCTTCCGCGTTGAAGGGGCCAACCCGTCGCTCAACATCGCCATAATTTCGTCGAACGTCGCCCGGTCGAGATTGCGAAACGGATACGCCCTCCGGCAAAGCGTGAACAGGTCGTCCTCTCGCCACTCCTCACACGCGGCCGAGGCGATAATTTGTTGAGCCAGAATATCGAGCGGGCTTTCGGGAATCTCGATCTTGTCCAGGTCGCCGCACCGCACCGCTTTCACGAGCGACAAACATTCGAGCAGTTCATCACGTGTGAGGGGAAACAATCGCCCCTTTGGCAACCCACCCAGATAATGCCCCGACCGGCCGACCCGCTGCAAAACGGTTGCAATCGCTCGCGGCGATCCGATCTGACAAACCAAGTCGATGTACCCGACGTCAATGCCGAGTTCGAGCGAAGCGGTCGCGACAATCGCCTTCAGTTGCCCGTTCTTGAGTCGTTCCTCCGCCGACAGGCGAATCTCTTTCGACAAACTGCCGTGATGACTGGCGACGGCGTCCGCCCCCAGCATCTCCGTCAATTGATGGGCGACCTTTTCCGCCATTCGTCGAGTGTTGACGAAGATTAACGTACTGCGATGTGCATGAATCAACTGAATCAGACGTTCATAAACTTCGGCCCAGGCTTCGTTGGAGCAAATCGCCGCGAGTTCCATCGCGGTCAGTTCTAAATCGAGATCGAGCGTTCGCAAATGGCCCACGTCGATCACCCTGCAATTCGTATCGAGCAGCGGCTTGTCACTCGGATTTCCATTGCCTACCAGAAACTTGGCGATCTCATCCATCGGTCGCTGCGTGGCAGAAAGTCCAATCCGCACCGGCGGGACGGGACAAATCGCCGCCAGGCGTTCCAACGAAAGAGTCAAGTGCGAACCACGCTTGTCGCGGGCCAGGGCATGAATTTCGTCCACGATCACGGTCTTGATCGTGCGCAGTTTATCCCGCGCCTTCGGCGACGTGAGCAGGATATACAGCGATTCGGGCGTCGTGACCAAGATATGGGGCGGCCGTTTGGACATCGCCTGTCGCTCGCTGGCGGGCGTGTCGCCGGTCCGCACCTTGGCAACAATAGGTGTCGGGTCGTAACCCGCCGCGATGGCCGCCGCTTGAATTTCTTGCAGCGGAACTTCCAAATTGCGGCGGATGTCGTTGCTGAGAGCTTTCAGCGGAGAGATATAGAGGACGTGCGTCGTGTCGTCGAGCGTTCCCTCCAGCGACTCACGAAACAGCCGATCAATACAAGCGAGAAACGCCGCGAGTGTCTTGCCCGAACCGGTCGGTGCGGCGATGAGCGTATGTCTCCCGCTGGCAATCTCCGGCCAGCCCAACCGTTGCGGCTCCGTCGGCTCGCCGAATTTTTGGCGAAACCACTGGGCGACGATGGGATGAAAATGGCGGTCGAGCATAACAGTTACCCGGACAGATCAAATGTACACGTGATATTAGAGCAGGTCGCGGGCTGTATTGAAAAGGGATCGTGATGTTCCGTTTTCCATCGCCACGATCCATCGCGCTCTGCGGCGCGTCGCGACTAAACAGTTGGGCATTGCGAAACAAAGAGGTGCCGTTCGCGCGAATTACTTGCGTTCAGGACCGACGTTCTTATCCCGTACCGGCTTGAATGCCGCGACGATTGGCTCCATAAAGGGTGCCAGTACGGCGTAATGTTCCTGGCTCTTTCGCGGCCACGATTTTCCGGCACGGACAGCGACCAGATCGAGGCTCGGAATGACGACGATCAAACTGTCGTAAAGTCCCCACGCCCAATAGGCGTCTTTGGGAACGCCTACGAGCGTGCCGTCGGCGTTGTTCCACCACAGCAATCCATAGTGGTCGGACGCCTTTCCATAATTCTCGGGTTCGAGCACGGGTAGACCGCTGACATCTTTCACCGTTGTACCGACAAGATCGACAAAGCTCTTCTCCAAAATTGCCTGGTCCTGCCACTGGCCATTGCGAAGATACAGATAACCGATCCGCGACAGGGCGTTGACGTTGGCCTGAATTCCAGCACCGAATTCACGCCGCTCAATGTTGTTGATCTGGGCATCACGATAGGCGTTTTTCCGCCACTTAAGATCGGTATCTTTGATACCAAGGGGCGTAAAAACCCGCTCGAACAGAAGATCGTTGACATCCCGGTTGTAGGCAAGCGTGATACACTCCGCGAGCCAGTTCGGTCCGGCGTCGGTGTAGTGCCATTTTGTCCCAGGAGCGAAGAGCAACTTGCCATATCCGCCCGGCTTCTCAAACCCGGCCGTTTGCGTGGCCAAGTGCTGGATCGTGATCTCGTTGAGCCAGCCGGTTTCGCGATTACTTTCGGGCGGAAGTCCCAGGCCAGGATGATGCTGTCGCGCCTTGTCGGTCAGCTTGAGTTTGCCATCTTTGATCGCGAGTCCCAACGCGGTGACGCCGATCGACTTGGCCGAGGACTTGAGATCGAAGGTCTGCGACAGATCGCCCCAGGCCAACACGACTTGGCCGCCGACCACGATCATGCCCGCCCCGCCGCCGGTTAATGCGTAGTCACGCGCCGCTGCAAGTTTTGCTGAATCGAGATGGAGACTTTCAGGTTTGGCACTCGACCAATCGGGGACCGGCCAAAGGGGTTCGGCGGCGCGCACTTGGCTCGACATTGCCGTCAGCCAACCGAGGGCGAAGACCGATCCGATCCATCGACGCATCGTTGCTCCTTGTTGAAGAATGCGGCTGGCCAGTTGCGATAAACAGGGAAGGCACACAATCCAAAATCAGGGTGTGGCAATGCCCTAGTGCTACGAATTTTGTGCGATTTGTTCCGCTTGCGGTTGTCGCGATTCCAGCTTTCGCTGGCGGGACTCAGCCTGCTGTTGTGCTTCAGCGGCCTTGATCATCGCCTCCGTACAAGCAGGACACCTTTTGCTGATGAACTTCTCAAAACGCTGCTTGGCGTAGCGTTCGTTCTCTTTGAAGGTATAGGGGCTGGTATGCCCACAGATTCGCTTGATCATTACGACGCCTGTCACGACGTGTCTCCTGTAATTATTGTCGCGGGTTCGTTTGGCCCGAAGAATCCCTGCGGATATTATATCATGTGGCGCGGCGAACAAAACTAGGCTTGGTCAAGTTTCGTAAAAAACAACCCAGGTGTTACTATAACTCTACCGAATGGCAATCGTGGGGGTTGGAAATTTGTGGATAGAAGGCTTAGGCAATGACTTCATTAGGTGACTGGATGCGATTGGAAAACGAGGAAGATGTTCCGTCGCCTGCATTGGTTCTGCATTGGGAACGGGTTGAAGAGAATTTGCGGCGGATGATCACGATCAGCGGCGACCCAGCGCGACTGCGTCCGCACATTAAGACGCA
>JAYUFG010000100.1:0-6818 GCA_043738845.1 Planctomycetaceae bacterium | reverse complement strand
AGCGATGTCGCGACCGCCAAGAAAAAATCGTCGCGATGCTCAGCTTGGAAACGATTGGCTATTACTCCGACGCAAAAGACAGCCAAAAATATCCTTTCCCGTTCAACCAGTATTATCCTTCGACGGGCAATTTCATTGGCTTCATCGGCAACACCGAATCGGCCGAGTTGGTCAAGCAGGTCGCTGCGTCATTCCGCCAGCACGCGAAATTTCCGAGCGAAGGGGGTGCGATCCCCGGCTCGATCCAAGGGGTCGGCTGGTCCGATCACTCGTCGTTTTGGGAATGCGGTTACAAAGGCTTGATGGTCACCGACACGGCACTGTTCCGCTATCCGCATTATCACAAAGCCGAAGACACGCCCGACAAAATCGACTACGGCCGACTTGCGCGAGTGATTGAAGGACTGGAAAAAGTCGTGGAGGACTTGGCGAGTGCGAAGGAGGAGTAGCGTGGAACAAATGCGGCGCGTATTATTTCGCCGTTACGGTGGTTTTCGCGTGGGCTTCCGCCAATACTCGCGTGGCGGCCGTGACACCGGAGCCAAGTTCGACCGGAAAGCCGAGTTCGTTCAGGACGAGTTCAATCGCTGTGAGTGTCCCGATGATGTCGAGTTCGTCGATGATGCCCATGTGGGCAATGCGGAAAATTTTCCCCTTGATATGCCCCTGACCACCAGCGACCTTGATTCCAAAACGACCTTCAAGCCGTTTGAGAAACGCTGAGCCGTTCACGCTTTCCGGAATTTTCACAGCGGTCAAACCGTCGGCGGGACGAGCGGCAAAAACCTCCAGGCCAATTCCTTCAACGCCCGCCCGCGTCACGCAGCTGAGAAGTTTCGCCCGCTGAAAGACGTTGTCGATCCCTTCAGCCCGAATGAGTTTGAGGTTTTCGGCCAAAGCGGCAACGAGCGTGTGAGCCGGGGTCCAAGGAGTGTCGGGACCATCCTTGATTTTTTTGCGGTGAACTTTCAGGTCGAAATAAAACGCCTGCGGCTGGACTTTGTCCATTTGTGCCCAGGCTTTTTCGCTGACCGACAAAAACGCCAAGCCGGGCGGTAGCATGAGAGCCTTTTGCGAACCGACGACGAGGATGTCGATACCCCAGGCATCGGTGCGACATTCCATCACGCCTGCGCCGCTGATTCCATCGACGACCCACAACGCGCCGGTCGTATTCACTACTTTCGCGATGGCTTGCACATCATGCCCAACGCCGGTGCTGCTTTCCATGAGCGTGCCGAAGACGGCGACGGTGTCGGGATGTTTCTTGAGGAGGGCGGCGACATCGGCGGCTTCGACCGCTTGACCCCATTCGACTTTGTGTTCGATGACCTCGATACCGTAGGCTTTGCAGATTTTCGCCCAGCGTTCGGCAAAGTTGCCAGCGTTTAGGACAATCGCCTTGCCCCCGCGCGGGACCGTGTTCACCACGGCGGCTTCCATCGCGCCGGTTCCGGAACTGGTCAGGACGATGACATCGTTGCTGGTTTGGAAAACGTATTTGAGACCGTCAAGAACTTCGGCCAGTGTTTTGACAAACTCCGGCGTGCGATGGTGCGTGATTTGTTTGGCGAGGGACAGGAGTGCTTCTTCGGGAACCTGGGTCGGTCCCGGGGTCATCAGGCGTTTTTTGGCCATGTTGGATTGTCTCGATAAAAACTATAGATGGTTGTTGATTTGTGATGTTTATTTGCCAGTGATTTTAGCGTTTTGGTCAGTGGTTGACGATGGGGGACAGCCGAAAAGATAGGACGAACGGCATATCCACCGATCATTTTTTCCCTCCACGCGCAAGGCAACCACACGTTTTCAAGGTCTTTGCAATAGGAACCGCAGATGTTGCCAGACATTAACTAAACATCCGGGATAGCGTCCAAAATGTTCTCGCAGAGGGTCATCTACTTATTGTTGTCCGGCGACGATTTTGCCGATGACTCCACTGCCCCCAGCAATTTTCGCTCGGCGTCGTCTTTCGGATCGTCCACGCGCGGATAATCCCGCCACAGCCAGCGGAGCATGTCAGGCATGATCGCGCCGCCCTGTTTGTTGGAGTGCGTGCCGATGCCCCAGGTGTAATTCAGGTCGTACTTTTTCTCGGTCAGGGCCTCGACCATTTTGATATTTTGTGCGTTCCAATCCCATTTCGGATCATAGGTTGCGTTTTCGCCCTTTCCACGTAGCCCCCGATTGTCGTTCAGGCCGTCTTGGAGAAAAACACGAATCGGCTTCGGCTCGCATTGTCGCACTAGGTCGGGATACGCGGTCCCTAACTCGTCGGGTTCAATGGCCCCGCCCGACCTACGCTGTTCAGGAACGAAACTACCGCCGCGATGAAGGAATCCATGCGAGTCTGCAAAATTGCACTGGCCTCTTTTTGGGGCACGTGGCACATGTCGGACAGGTCCATCACGGCAATGAGTCGATAGCCGTCGGGAGCAGTCAGGAATTCCGCCTTGAAACCCAAAAATT
This sequence comes from Planctomycetaceae bacterium, assembly GCA_043738845.1. GTDB lineage: Bacteria > Planctomycetota > Planctomycetia > Pirellulales > DASRSE01 > DASRSE01. The sequence goes on along the minus strand of JAYUFG010000100.1, from coordinate 4,349 downwards.
CGTTGCTGTCCCGTCGGTCCCACGACAACCGAAACAAGCTCTCCTGTCGGCTGTAGTCGAGAAAAAGATGGAGTGGCACGCTCGGTTTGTTTCGGTCGTCAAACGAAAATCCAGCCGCCACCAACGACGGCTCAATCGCGTTTCGCATTTTGGCGAGAATCACGGCCGGATGTTTGAGAAAATTCGGGTCCACGCTTCTAGTCCTAATCCAAAACTGCCCAATCCCCGGAAGGTCGTTTATTGAACACGCTTTGTCCGGGGTTTGGGTTGATGAGGTTCGTAAGGCGGTCCGTCGCGATTTAATCGTGCCCGGCTATAGCCCGCACACTCGGGATGGGTTTCACGAAATTGCCTGCGACCCTGAATGGTGTCAAACCATGTCCCATCGAGCCAGGGTTTCAATCGGTTCGCTTCGCGTTCGATCCCTTTTGGGTCGCGAAACAATTGAAATTGGTGCCAGCCCGTACACAGGCGGTATCGAATCGCGAACACGGCGGCCGCATACTGCTTTGCTTGTCCGATGGGGTACTCATTGATTTGAAGGTAGCAGTCGATACGCTTGCCCAGTGCAGCACCACATTCGTACCAGCGAAGGGTCAGTCCTTGAAGATTTTGGGGTGCATCGTCTCCAATCAAAAGCTGATAGGCACAAACTGGCGAACGCCATCCGAGAATTTTTACCCATTGTTTCAAATACCGCGTCGTGTCTTTGGGCGTCGTTTTCTTCATGGAAAAATTTGCGATTGCGATTCGGATCTGTGCAGAAAACTATCGTGTTGCTGCGTTTTTGCGAACTACCTTGCTGCGAGCAATTCCACAGACTGGGCAATGCGAACTATGATCGCCCCGAAATTGTTCAGTGCAGTTAGAGCATTCGCGAAGCAGTGTTTCAAACCCCGAAAACTCGGGACCCTCTTCGGTCTGAAAGAACGTGGCGATTTCACCACAGGTTGGACAAGAAAAATCCGCCAATACGTTTGCCGGTTCGCTAAAACAAAGGATTCGTCGTGGAACGACGCTGGGTGGATAAACGGTGCTGCATTCCGGACAACGAAGTGAATGTAACTTCCAGTAGGATTCAAAGTCCCGCTCCGCTCGACTTCCCGACCAATCTTCAAGCCAAGCAAACACGGCCACCGTGGCAACGGCAATCAAAAACGCGATTGGCAGAGTAGCGTCCATTGGCGTATCCTCTTATTTTTTGATTGTTCAGACTGCATTTCTAACGACGGCAGCGAAGTACGCGAACTTGTTGGCGCGACCTATTTCTTCGGCTTTTTGCCATGCGATCCATTTCCACCCTTGGGCGGTTTGTGCTGCGTTTCCAGTGAGACGATCAGCAGAGGTTCCAGGATTTTGGTCGCACTCTCTTCGTCCGTGACAATGACAATACGGTTGTTCATCGCCACAAACTCCGGATGATTCACCGGAACACTCCGTCCGTCGGCTATGTGCAAAACGAAGGGGCGAAAGGGCTGCTCGTGTAGCGCGTTTCTTATTGACTCCCTATTCATAGAAACAACTCCTGCAATTCCCGTCACGCGGGACGGGGGGTAGGGTGATGGGAATTTGAAATAGACTTTGAAATTAGAAAGCGGTCGACTCCCCAGTCTCTTTGAGTATACCGCCAATTGCACGACGGATCGAGACTCCGAATGCCCCGACTCACATTGGATTAGAATGCTTTCCGCTTTGACGATACGTTCGGCCAGTGCCCCGTCGTGGACGACGTTTCGGGATTGCCAGGAAGATCCCGGTGATGATCGTAACTTGACCGAACCGACGACGATATTCGACGGAATCTCGTTCGCCGCAGTTCGTGCCAGCGGGCGACCGACTATCGGTGGTCACGTGCCGGTTGGTATGCTGATCCTGTCGCGACCGACTCCGGCTGGCCCCGACTCTCGGCAATTCCCGGAGAATGATTGACGGGCACGTAAGTCACCGTATCCGAAAACACGAACAGCAATGCTGGACAAGCCAGCAGTTGTACCCGATTCATACACCAAATCATGTACCACTTATTCCTCGGCCTCTTGATTACGTTAGTCGGCGTGCCGTTCGTGCTGCCGACGCACTTCAAATTCGCTCATGGTGACCGATGGGAGGTTTTAGATCAGCCTCTATTCGGATTGGGTGGGGAGATAATTTCAATTGGACTCATCATTGCGATTTACGGTCTGTGGAAGAGGCGAGATTTGCGTATCCCGGCTAGTGTCTGGCCAGCAATAGTCACGATTTTTGCCGCAATGCTCCTGGTGACCTGGGAAGGTAGCGATTTCTTTCAGCATCGTCGTGCCAATTACGACAGCCTTCCACCCTGGATTTATGTCGGCGCAATGACCGTGTGCTCATTACTCGTAATCGGGTTGCTCAGGGGCTGGCGATGGGGCAGGTTAGTCGCCCGTTGGGGGAGTTTGGGACTTGTTGGGTATGCGTGGTATCGCGCCTGGAAATTTGAGTTTCTGTCTCCGCCGTTCTTTTCGTTTTCATCCCATTCGAAATTTGACACCATCGTTGAAACCGGGTTCGTCTCGATCCTTTTAATCGGAGTGGGATTTTATTTGCTCCGCAGGCCGACGGCTGAGGCGTACCTACTGAAGGCCACGCGGGACGTTTCCGGCCGCCGGAGGTACCAGTTTAGTCTGCGTACGATGCTTCTTGTGAACTTGGGAATCATGTTCCCCCTGGGGTGGATCGCCGATTTTGCGCGTCCCTATCGCATGCGCGCGGCGGCTGTGACTCGGCTAAAACAATCCGAACTTGTAAAATTAGAGATGACGTGTGTTTGTAGGGGAGATTGGCTCGATAGAATTGTCATCGGTGACGTGAGAATCGACCACTCGTCGTGGTTCGTTTTGAAAGGACGACCGACCGATGAAATGTTAAACGATATGCAACTTTTGTCGGCGACCGACGACCATGAGATTATTGATGTACGGTATCCATTGGACGACGATGACCTGCTCCGCATCCTGTCGACGCAATCCAACGTCACTCTGCAGTTGGATCGGCCAGCCGTGACGCACAAGGGATGGGCGGCGATTGCGGAATTGCCGAATCTTACGAAATTTGGTTTAGAGATCCACCACGCTGATTTCGATGACGAAGATTTGGCTCGAATCGCGCACAAGCTATGGCCACGTATCGAATTCGTGGACACCAAAATAACCGGTTTGGCACTCGCAAGGCTCCTCTCGTCCGAAGGCGGTGTCATCGCAAGACTTGACGGTTCGCCAGTTACGGACGAGGGACTTCATTCCATGCGCACGGCGAGCTTTGCTCATTTACGCCTAGCGCGGACGAAAATCACGGGGGCGTCCCTCGCCGACCTTGAACATCTCGATGAAGCAATTTACATTGATCTTTCCGATACGGCGATTACAGACAAGTCACTCAAGGCTTTGGAAAAAGCGAAAATGGCTTATTGGTTCGTCTTTTCAGGATGCCACATTTCAGGCGAGGGAATTCGCCACCTTGCAAATCACGATTCGATAAGTATTCTTCGACTTGATCGAACGACGATCACCGACGATGATTTGGCGGACGTAGCCTGCATCAAAAAAATCAAAGCGTTAAGTTTGGCCAAGACAACGGTTACGGCGAAGGGATTGCGGCAATTCGTCGGACACACGGAAATCGAAAAACTTGATTTACGGGGCATCACATTGGACGAACAGGGATTGCGTGAACTCGTCGAGATCACGGGACTGGAAAGGGTCACGGTCGATCCGAATGTTGAGATGCTGGCCAAGAAGGTGTTTGCCGAGGAACAACTGACGATTACGTTCACATCGACCGAACCCGACTGGGAGTTTGAAGATAAGGACTGGGAGCTTCGACACGATTAGCAATCACGGTCGACCATCTCATGGTCAATTCAGATTTCATCATTGAAAGAGTCAATGGATATTTGCGGCTCACCCGACACCTGCCGCTCGCATCGCAACCCAGATCCAACTAACTCAGCACGACTCTTTTAATGATGTAGTCGATCATTAGCTGCCGATCGGCTAACAACGTCGTACCGAGCAGCGGAAATTCCCCATCGTTGGCGACGACCTGCGTCCGAAAAACACGGCCGAACCAGTCGAGATAACAGGTGAATGTTTCCAGATCGACGGACCGGCCATCGGCGAGAATCGCCTGCGTGGTCGAGGCCTGTTGCAACCCCAGACGCTCGATCGCGGATCGCGGAATTACGAGACACCCGTTGAACGCGGTATCGATCCACACGGTCAACGACGCCTTCGTGGCATTCTTGTCCGCAGCCACAAGAACTTCCAGCAAAGCCCTCCTAGACTCATCAACGATCCCGTTCACTGAGCCAACACTCCTAAATGAAATGC
>JAYUFG010000099.1:0-6852 GCA_043738845.1 Planctomycetaceae bacterium | reverse complement strand
CAACGTTCCACAACTTTTTTCACACCACCACCGCGCCGCTACAAGTTTTAGCGCGACGACTCGCCCAACCCGCGATCACCGCTTAAAAGTTGTGTTTTCAACGGGCTGTTAAGCGAGTAGTGAACGGTGAAAAGTTAGGGTGCCGTTTTATTCCGTTATACCGGGTTGGTTGTGGCGGACGTCCTCTCTGGCGTCCGAACCAACCAGCGTTGGATCGCTTCCCACAGGATAATCAGCACCGATCCGACCATGAACAAGATGAAAAAGATGTTCAAGCCGTTCTTGATGACGGCTGGCCAATCGTGAACGGCTGAACCCGCCGCATCCTTGGCGTTCCAACCGTTGACTAAGCCGTCCCAAAATCGGCCGCTGACCATTTGATAACCGGCCGTCATGGTCGTCGCGATCACGAACATGATCGGCGGGATGGTCACCCACACATAGCGACCGCGGCCCATGTTGAACAGCATCGTCGTGACGATGGTCAGGGCGATCACCGCCAAAAGCTGATTGGCGATGCCGAACATCGGCCAGATCGTGTCGATGGAACCGCTGGCAATCATTCCGCCCCAAGCCGCCACGACGATCCCGGTCGAGATCACGGAACCAGGGAGCCAATCGGTCCGGTCGAACTTCTTGTTGAACTTGCCCAGGAACTCCTGCAACAAAAACCGGGCAATCCGCGTCCCTGTGTCGATGGTCGTCAGAATGAAGAGGGCCTCGAACATGATCGCAAAGTGAAACCAGTATTTAATGACGCCGTTGATATCAACCCGGTCGCCCGCCACACGCCGCGTCGCCTCGCTGAAGATGTTGGACATTCCGACCGCGAGGGTCACGGCCCCGCCCGTCCGCCCCCGCAATGATTCACCCCCAACGTTCTTTTCGATTTCGGCCAAATTGTCGTGGGTGGCGTCGAGCAATCCGAGTTCTTTGGTGTAATTCTGAACTTTCGTTTGGTCGATATTCAGGGCATAATAGTCACTATTGTTGAGCGATGCAGCCGCGATCAAGGCCACCACCCCGACAAGTCCTTCGATCAACATCGCCCCGTAACCGATCATGCGAATTTCCGATTCCTTGCCGATCATCTTGGGCGTTGTGCCGGACGAGACAAGCGAGTGAAAGCCGGAAATTGCCCCGCACATGATGCAAATAAAGCAGAACGGGAAAATGGCACCCGGAACCGTCGGCCCGCCGTTGGCAAAGACTTCGTTCACTTGCGGTGCTTGAAGTACGGGGTTCGCGATGATTACCGCGCCCACGAGCAGTGCGACCGTTCCAATTTTGAGAAAGCTCGACAAATAATCACGCGGGCACAGGAGCAGCCAGACCGGCAGCACGCTTGCGACGAATCCGTAAATGCAGATCGCCCAGATGGTCGCTCCGCGCGACAGCGAAAAATAAGGTTCCAACCAAGAGCCGGGAATCAAATTTCCCGCCACGGTCGCCGCCAACACGGCCACCGCACCAATCAACGACGCCTCGACAACATGCCCCTTGCGAAAGCGGTACATGTACCAACCGACAAACAGAGCAATCGGGATCGTACAGGCAATCGTGAACGTCCCCCAGGAACTTCCGGTAACCTGCTGAGTCGTTCCCTCCGGCAACGAGATATTGCCACTCTCGGCGGTTGCTTGTGAGGGATATTTTGTCTCGTCGTACTTGTGCGGGCGAACAAGCGTGTAACCTTCACTCCGGTTTACGCTCTGATTGTTCGGGTAATGAACCGTCGAATTCGGCGGAATGTGAAGGATGTCGTGATCGTCGATCGTCTCGATGGAAAACGTAGAGGCTTTCGCTTCGGTCGTTGTGTCGTCCATTACTTCGTGTGCTTTCACGCTCGCCGTCCACGATATTCCCGTCCCGGCCGCGAGTTTAATTTCCTCACCGCCCAACGTCTTCACGACAACGACACCCAAGCCCGACAAGGCAATAATGACGACGAACAAAATCGCGACGGAGGCCGTTCCACCCGCCACGTTGCCGATTTCGGCTTTCGCGATCTCGGCCAACGAGCGACCGTTGCGCCGCACGCTCGCCCCGAGAACGAGCATGTCCTGCACCGCACCGGCCAAGCAAACGCCAATCACGATCCAGATCAAACCCGGCAAATAACCAAACTGCACCGCCAAGACTGGCCCGATGAGTGGACCCGCACCCGAGATCGCCGCGAAGTGATGGCCGAACAAAACCCATTTGTGCGTAGGGTGATAATTCTGACCATCGTTCAAGCGGTGGGCGGGAGTCACGCGGCTGTCGTCGAGTGCCAAAACTTTGGCGGCTAAAAATGCACTGTAAAAGCGATACGCAATCGCCAAACAGCACAACACGACGATCATGATCGGCATTGCAGACATGGGAGGAAATGATGAATCGGAGGAAACGATGAACTATAAACGCTGAACGATGAACGAAAACTTACAAAAACTTTGAAATCGACGTTTAATCAACGGTTAGCAGCGACGCGCAGCAGAGCGTGGGAAAGTGGACCGTTCCTCGCCACTATACGATCAACACACGAATTCCCAAATAGCCCTTCGGCGACTCATTGTACGGTATTTTGTGGAATTCTTCCATCGGCAAGAACTTGTCCCCGGAAACGCGGTCCGATATGGTATGAACTTCCCCCATTTAGCATTTCTCATTTAGCATTTCCCCCATGCCTGAAAAAGTCATCATCATCGGCAGCGGCCCGGCCGGTTGGTCCGCTGCGATTTACGCCGCTCGTGCGAATCTTAACCCGCTCGTGTTTGAAGGAACTGCTCAGCCCGACATGATCCCGCTGGGACAGTTGGCCTTCACCACCGAAGTCGAGAACTATCCCGGCTTTCCCGTCGGTGACGTGCGGGCGTTCGTCGAGTCGGCCGTGGACAAGGCCCGTCATTACAATCTTCCACCCGCCCCCGTCGGGCACGTGAAGGATGGTCGCCCGCATTACGCGATTCAAGGAGTCGAACTTGTCGAGTTGATGAAGCAACAGGCGATCAATTTCGGCACCCGCGTTGAAAGCGACAACATCGTCGATATCGACGTCGCGCAGCGGCCGTTTCGCGTGATCCCCGAATTTGGTCAGCCGGTCGAGGCTCACACGATTATCGTGGCGACCGGTGCCCGGGCGAATTATCTCGGCTTGCCTTCGGAACATGAGTATAAGAATCGTGGCGTGAGTGCGTGTGCGGTTTGCGACGGAGCATTGCCTCGCTTTCGCAACAAACCGCTGATCGTGGTCGGCGGCGGCGACTCGGCCGTGGAAGAGGCGACCTATTTGAGCAAGTTCGCCGCCAAGGTTCATCTCGTCGTGCGGCGCGATCAACTTCGCGCCAGCAAGATCATGGCCCAACGAGCGACGAACGATCCGAAAATCGAAATCGTGTGGAACCACACCGTCGATGAATGTCTCGGTCAAGAAAAGGAAGGTCTGACCTCCGTCCGCCTGATCTCGACGAAAGATTCTTCGACGAAATCGCTCGACGTGACGGGCATGTTCCTCGCAATTGGCCACACGCCGAATACGTCGTTTCTGAACGGAAAGCTGGCGACGAACGACAAAGGGTATCTACAGTTGACTGTTCCGTTCCGCACGAACACCAGCGTCGATGGAATTTTCTCGGCGGGCGACGTGGCCGACGATTATTATCGCCAAGCGATCACCTCTGCGGGCAGCGGCTGCATGGCCGCCCTCGATGCGGAACGCTGGTTGGGACATCACGGGCTTTAAGAGCGGATGGTTTTGACGGATTGAAGAACAAGGTTTAGGAACACTATCATGGATACGATCAGCGTCGCTGTCTCCCGTAAGCCCGAAAGCGTCGGTCAAATCGTTCGCGTTCGCGGCTGGATTCGCACCCGTCGCGATTCCAAAGGGGGATTCAGTTTTCTGGAATTGAACGACGGATCGTCGCAGGCCAATTTGCAAATCGTCGCCGACGGCAAGTTGCCGAATTACGAGTCGGAAATCAAACGCCTTTCCGTCGGCTGTAGCGTCACCGTTGAAGGAGAAATCAAAGCCTCGCCCGCCAAGGGTCAGGCGACCGAATTGCACGCGCAATCGATCGTCGTTCACGGTTGGGCCGATCCCGAAACGTATCCCTTGCAAAAAAAGGGGACGTCGTTCGAGTATCTGCGGACGCTCGCCCATTTGCGACCCAGGACGAACACATTTGGAGCGGTTGCGCGCGTGAGAAATTGCGTCTGTCGCTCGATCCATGATTTTTTTCAGGAGCGAGGTTTCCTCTACATTCATTCGCCGATCATCACCGCCAGCGACTGCGAAGGGGCGGGCGCGATGTTCAAAGTCACCACGCTCGACTTGGCGAAAGTTCCCAAGCAAGGTCCGGCGGTGGATTTCACCCAAGATTTTTTCAACAAGCCGGCCTATCTCACGGTCAGTGGTCAACTCAACGCCGAGACTTTTGCCTGTTCGCTGGGAAAGGTTTACACGTTTGGCCCGACCTTTCGGGCAGAGAACAGTAACACCTCGCGACACTTGGCCGAGTTCTGGATGATCGAGCCGGAAATGGCGTTCTGCGAGTTGACCGACAATATGGACATCGCCGAGGCGTTCCTCAAACGCATTTTTAAAGATGCGCTCGAACGGTGCGCCGACGATATGCAGTTCTTCAACGAGCGAATCGACGAATCGCACACGCTCGTCGCAAATTTGCAAAACATCATTGGCAGCCAGTTCGTGCGACTGCCGTATACTGAGGCCGTTGCGATTTTAGAAAAGTCGGGCCAGAAGTTCGAGTATCCCGTTTCATGGGGAACCGATTTACAGGCGGAACACGAGCGATTTCTCACCGAACAGCATTTCAAATGTCCAGTGATCTTGTTCGACTATCCCCGTTCGATCAAGCCGTTTTATATGCGACTGAACGACGATGGCAAAACGGTCCGGGCGATGGACATCCTTGTTCCCGGCGTCGGCGAAATTATCGGCGGCAGCCAGCGTGAGGAGCGATTGGACGTCCTGGAAATGCGGATGAAAGAGCAAGGTTTGCATCCGGACGATTACTGGTGGTATCTTGACCTGCGGCGGTTTGGAACGGTCCCCCACGCGGGTTTTGGCCTGGGGCTGGAACGAGTGTTGCAGTTTATCACCGCGCTCGGTAACATCCGCGACGTGATTCCCTTTCCCCGTGCACCGGGGAGTGCCGACTTTTAAGAGGTTGTCGCTTATTCATTACGTTATTCTGCATCTCAGTCGGCCCTTTTGACGTTGACCAATCTGACCGCACTACAGCAACTCTTGAATCACGCTGCCGTCGGCGACGGCCGTGATGGGCCGATTGAGTTTGTCGTTGAATGTTGTTTGCGGGTCGATCCCCAACAGATGATAGATCGTCGAGTGCAAATCGCCCGGCGTGACCGGATGTTCGCTCGGATATTCGCCTGTGCGGTTCGTCGCTCCGACAATGCGTCCCCCTTTAACACCACCGCCAGCCAGCAGACAAAATGTCGAGTTGCCCCAGTGATCGCGACCCGGCGTTCCCTTACTTCCGGCTGCACCGCCGTTGCCGCCGTTGTTCATGCGCGGTGTGCGACTGAATTCTCCGCACAACAACACGAGCGTTTGATCGAGTGTCCCGCGATTCGACAGGTCAGTCAACAACGACGCGACCCCTTTATCAATTTCCGGAATCCGCGTTTCGTAACCCTTCTGCAAATCCCAGTGATGATCCCAACCGCCGGAGTGAACCGTCACAAACGTGCAGCCCGCCTCCGTCAAACGCCGAGCGAGCAGACACGATTGACCAAACGTATTACGGCCATAAGTCTCGCGAAGTTTTTCATCCTCGGCGTTGATGTCGAACGCCTTTTGCGCGGCGGAACCGGTGATTAAATCGGGGGCCTTGTGCTGATATTGATCCATCGCGTCGGCCGTCCCTTTGCTGTCGGCCGTTTTATGCAGCTCATCCAGTTGCCGCAGAATTTCTTGTCGATTGCCCAGGCGATCCACCGAAAGCCCGCTCGACAAATTGAGATTCTTGACCTGAAACTTGGCTTGATTCGGGTCGCCTTCGGTTTCAAACGGGTTGTATTCCGGGCCGAGAAAATTCGCACCAAAGTAACCGGGCCGCAAGCCGATGCTGCTCGCTTGCGGCACACCAACATACGCAGGCAAACCCGGCTGACGAGCACCAATCGTTTTGGCCACGATCGCGCCAATGCCGGGAGATTTTTGCGTCGTGTCGTTGCCGGTCGGACCGGGTCGCGTCGTAAGCATTAAGTGACCAGCGGTGAAATGGTCGCCGTTATCGTGATGCAACGAACGCAGGATTGCGAATTTGTCGGCGACCTTCGCTTGCAGCGGCAACAGTTCACTGATATCCATCCCCGACACGTTTGTTTTGATCGGCGACCAAATGCCACGATACTCCGGCGGAGCGTCGGGTTTCATGTCGTACAAGTCCATGTGACTTGGCCCACCATCGAGCCAAATCAAAATGACCGACGTGTTTTTCTGGTGGCCTTTCGCGGCGGCCGCTTCTTTCGCCCGCAACAATTGCGGCAACGACAACGTGCCGAGGCCCGCCATGCCAACTTGCAAAAAACTGCGGCGACGCATTCCGTCACAATAGCGTGAAGACTTTTCAACATTTAGGCGAAGCATGGGCGTCCAATCACTGTTTAGCACCGCACTGACGCGCAGCGGAGCGTTGGTGGGGAGTATGTACTATGCCACTAGCTATCATCGTCCATTGTGGATACGTCCGTCAAGTCGTTTTGAGAGCCACCTCGCCAGATGGGGACCACGTCAGCTTTTGCGTCGGTGGGAGGGTCATGAAAACGTCAATAGGAGAATTGGCGTATTGTGAGTTAAACTGCGTCGCCTGGATTGGGCCA
>JAYUFG010000098.1:0-6853 GCA_043738845.1 Planctomycetaceae bacterium | reverse complement strand
TTAAACCTAACGCTTTCCACGGCGAATGGAACTATGAGATTCATCCGAAACATATATAACTCATTCCAGTAACTTATTGTCGCGCGGCTCCTAAGGCTTCACTTTACGGTATCGTTGGCGGAAAAGCCAATTATTCTGTTTTGCAATTGATCGTTTGATTTCCCGGTTTTATGGATCGCTCGATGCGACGAATTAGGGGTGGCGGCGGGTTTCTTCAACGATCCGCCCGATATCATTTCCACAGGCGTCCGACAGCTTGCGTTTGATCGCTCGAGTTTCAGCCATCGGATCAGGAATCATGTTCAGTCTCCAAAAGGCTTTCTTTGAACAATTCGCGGGTCTCGACGATGAAGATCGCGAGTTGTTCCTCGGGAACCCGCACCACGGCAATGTTTTGGCGTTCTGCCTCGACCACCAAGTTATCGGCGGGCTGTTCCGTGGGAATGAAGAGCCTCTTGGGGAGTTCGTTTTTGTGGGCCTGCCCAGTCTTCAGCAACTGACGGGCATCCAATTGTGATGGCTCTGCTTCGCTCGCGGGAACGTACGCGGAGCCAAGGATGAAACAACTCGCCGCGTCCATGAGTGTGAGGCAATTGAAGTCGCCGTCCGACTCGATGGGAATCGGCAGATCGTTCAACTGGAACGCAATCCAGGCTTCGTTGACTTGAAACTGGTTGGGATGAAGCATTGTTGAGAGAGTGTGAAGCGGAACGGTTTATTGGAACGAGTTTTCGCCGAGATATTCGTACAGGCAGGGAATCGCTGGCTGCCATTTGCCTTATTTTACGGTATCGATTGCGGAAAAGTCAATTCTGTCAGCAATTCTGCCCTCGGTGTGATAATTGCAATCTGGGCCGCGCGAGATTAGCATGTTGGTCATGCGGGCGATTTGATTTCGTGTTGCAGCCGCTAAGTAGCGGCGCATAAATAATAACCGTCACGATTGTCGTCTTTCGCGGAGAGGCTGTGAATTTATCGTGTTTGGGGTTGTGTGCCACTGGCTTTGCCAGTGCTGAAGTGCGCGTTCACCGCATCATCGTGAGATTCTCCGGGGATTATCGCCAAAATTTCAAGCAAGACCGAATCAGCAGTGGCACACAAACATGGACTCAATAACTTCACGGCCTCGGAGCGAAAGACGACAATAATTTATGATCCGATCCTCATGCGGCTGCATTTGAGGCGAGCATCACCAGCGTTTTTACATTTCCCCGATGCCAAAGATTTTTGCCATACCCGATCCTCGCCGTGCGGCGAGCGGTTCCCTTCCTACTTTTTTTGGAGAATTTCTATGCAGCGACGTTTCTTGACGGCCCTGTTCGTAGGCTTGATTTTTAGTGCGATCCAATTCGCCAAGGCCGAAGAGCCGAAACCAACCGATACCAAGGCGACAGATACCAAGGCGGCCGAACCAAAAGCGGATAAGGACGGCTTTTATAGTTTGTTCGATGGCAAGTCGCTCGACGGTTGGAAAATTGGCAAGAATCCCGAGTCGTGGAAAGTCGAAGACGGAATGCTCGTCGTGCATGGCGTGGGTCCAGCCCATTTGTTCTATGAAGGCCCGGTCAAGAATCACGATTTCAAGAATTTCCACATGAAGGTGACGTTGATGACGTACCCCAAGGCAAATTCAGGAATCTACTTTCACACGAAGTTTCAAGACCAAGGTTGGCCCGACCAAGGTTTTGAATCGCAAGTCAACGCCACGCACGGCGACTGGAAGAAGTCGGGCGGGTTGTATGACATCAGCGATGTGAAGGAGCCGGGTCACGTCGATGAAAAATGGTTCCTCTACGAAATCATCGTCAAGGGAAAGCATGTTGAAACGAAGATCGACGGCAAGACGATGGTCGATTGGACGCAGCCGGAAGATTTCGTCCCGGCGAAAAACCATCTCAATCGGGTGATTCAGCACGGGACGTTCGCGTTGCAAGGTCACGATCCCGGCAGCAAAGTGGTGTACAAAGAAATTTTGGTCAAGCCGCTGGATGACTGATTCGCTTTTCAATCTCGGTGGTGAAATAAAATCAAACAAAAGGACTAAACTCACCACGGAGTACACGGAGACGAAAGCGGAGATAAAGTGAGGACGAGGAGAGGGAAATTTACGATGCGGTAGCAATGCCGCAAGGTGCAATTGGCGGCCGCTGTTTCGATTGTTTCCAGCGAAGTTTTTTGGCGCAGGATAAAGCCGCCAGGAACCTAAAACCTACCAATAAAAGTATTTCCCGAAAGATTTCCCGGTGGCACTGGGCGCGGACGACCGCGACCAGTGCCGCCGTTTATTTCACCTCACGCCTGGGGACCACGTTCACGACGAGCGGCTTGTCGGCGGAGAGTAATGACTTTGCCAACTTCGTAAGTTCGTCCTTCGTAATCGACGTGTAGTCCGATTTTCGGTTGCGGGCGGCAGCCAAAAATTCGGGCCGAGCTTGACATTGGCCAATCACGTTTAGCCAATAACCGTTGTTAAGGTCATCCAGCGACGCCGTGACGGGCTTTATCGCTCGCTCAAACTCGTCGTCGCTGATGGAACCACTGGCCATATCGGCGGCAATCTCAGTTACGAGCTTGCCAATCTCCGCGATCCGTTGTTCTTCCACGAGCATCACTGCGGCGAGATAACCGAAATCGGTGAACCCGTCACTGGTAACATTGATGACCTCTGGCGTGTAGGTCGCGCCGCACTCTTTGCGAATTTTAACCCGCAACCGGTCGTTCAACACACTGGCCAACAGGCTCAATCGGCGGTCGTTGGTCAGGCTGCGTTCGGACGACGTTTCCCAAGCGACGCACAACATTGCCCGGGGAAGGTACGAGTCAAACTCGATGTTCTTGCTCCGCTGACCAACAGGAAACGTTAGTTTGCGCTGTTCGGCAAAGGCGGGCTTGATCGCTGCTCGACTGGGTAAGGCCCCGAGCGTTTTGGCAACGAGCGGCAAGGCTTGTTCCACATCCACATCGCCCACGATGGCCACTTCCAAATATCCTGCATGTAGAATCGGCAGCAACCAAGTTTTCAATTCGTCCATCGTCAGCTTGTGCATCTCGTCGCGCGGCGGGAGCGTGAACCGTTGGTCTCCGCTTCGCAGAAAGGAACCGATTTCATTTTGCGCCGCCCCTTCGGGCGTGTGCAGAATTTGTGTGTAAGAACCGTCTAGGCTTTCCAGACATTTGTCCCGCGTTTCCGGCCGAAAGCCGGGGGCAATCAAATACGCGGCGCACAGTTGCAGTTGGGGCTCCAGCTCTTTCGCCGCACACGAGCCGCCCAATTGGAACGAGTCGTCAGTCACGGCAAACTGCACACTCGCCGTTTTGTCGGCGAACAGGCGGTTGATTTCCGTCAGCGTATGGGCCTCTAAGCCGCCACTGATCAACGTGTGATTGGCCAAGTGGAGCAAGCCCGGCTTGTCGGTCGGGACTTCCAACGATCCGCCACCCAGGTGCAGCACAACTCGGGCGACATTTTTTTCGTAAGCGGTCCGTTTGAAGTTCACACGCACGTGATTGGCAAACTCGACGCTCGTGATTCCGAGATCGGCCTGTTCCGTGCGGTGCATAATTTCGCCCGCCGGGCCAAAATTGGAATAAGCGAAGGGGGCCGTTTTCGTTTCTTGGATCGGCTCGACCGACTGGGATTGACGGGCGGCGTAGACGGAGAGAATTTTCGCGGCTGCGTCGCCTTCCAGCGTGACATTGCCGCTGACAAAAATGCGCACGGCCTGATCTTGCCACGCCTTTCGCAAGGCCAGTTCACATTGGTCTTTGGTCAGGTCAAGGAACATTTTCTGGACGATGCTCAGATCATCCTTGGGGTGTGAGAAGACGCGGTTTTGCATTAGTGACTTGACGAGTTCGTCGGACAGGTCGCCCGCCTTGCGAGTGTCCGCTTGCTCGACCTCGGCGTTCATCAAGGTCGAGAGAATCGTCTTGGCTTCGACAAATTCATCTTCCGTAAAACCAAATTGGATCGCGCGCTGCAGTTCTTGCTCTAATACGCCCAGTGCCTTTTCCCAATTCGCCGGAGTGCAGGTGGCAGCGAACCCGTTGTTCGAGGCAATGTTGAACAACCGCTCGAAGAGGGCATTGCCCCCTTGGATCGGTGCGTTGGGAAGGGCGGCGATTTTAGCCAAGCGGCCGTTGAGAATAATGTCGCCGATGAGACCGGTCACTTCTTCCCGCTGGTTCGCGAACGAATCGGCCGTGGGCTGCATCGGCCGAATGAGGTTCATGGAAACAATCGTCTGTTCGGCGGCGGGGTCCGAGTACAACTTGGCGAGGGGTGCCTTCGTCGCGACGACTTGTCCAATGTCCGGATTGGCCGGTTCGCCCCGGCGGGCTTTCGCGTCTTGAAAATGTTCCTTAATCAGCCGTTCGACCATCTTCACGTCAAAGTCGCCGACGGCGACGACCGTCGCGCGGCCCGGCGTGTACCAAGTTTCGTAAAAATCAACGAACCGCTGGCGGGTCATCGCCTTGACCGTTTCCATCCGGCCGATAGGCATCCGCTTGGCGATCAGCGTATCGCCCAGAGTAAATTGCAGACTCGCGATGGCCGAGCGATACTCGGCCGAATTACGAGCCAAGGCTTCACTCAGAATCACGCCCCGCTCTTTGTTGATCGCCTGTTCATCGAGCAGCATCCCGTCCAGAAAATCGCGGAAGAGTTTCAAACCGTCGCGGGTCAACTCTTCGTTCGCCCGCGGGATGTCGAGCTTGTAGTTCGTTTGATCGAAATTCGTTTCCGCATTCGTGTGGGCACCAAAACTCATGCCGAGTCGTTGAAAATACTCGGTTGTTTCGCCGGAGGGAAAATGTTTCGTGCCGTTGAAAGCCATGTGTTCGAGAAAGTGGGCCATCCCTTGTTGATCGTCGGCTTCCATCAGCGAGCCAACGTCAAGGTGTAGTTTCAAACTGGCCCGGCCGGGTGCTTCTTGCGTTGGCAAAATGACATATCGCAAGCCATTGTCGAGTCGTCCCCAGGTCACTTTGGGATCGACTTTCAGGTCGCTTCCGTCATGCGGCCAAACCGGTTTCGGTGCAGCCGATTTTTCGACATTGGCGAGCGCGACTTGCAACGCCTGACGAGTTTCAGGCGAGGTTTGATTCGAGCAGCCCGAAAACACAACGGCGAGCAACAATAGCGGAACGACAAGTCGAGTTCGCATGGGAACACCCTTGGGAAAAGAATGATGTGGGAATCCAAACGACGGGCGTCGGCCGCGAGATTCTAAGTCAATTGTTTGCGCAAGCCTGCGTTTGCCAAGTTGCCGCGTGAAATGTGGCTGGTAATTTGGGCTAATTTTGCGCATGACACGAACTCGTCTCGAGTTGCGACGCATATCCCTTAGAGCGTAGCGCGAGAAAGTTTGTTACAAGAGTTTACGAACTCCCGTAAAAATTTACGAACTCCCGTAAAAAAGATGGCAATCGGGCAAATTAGAATTTGAAGACCACCCCAGCGGCTAACGAATATTTTCTCGCGCCGCGAACCGTATTCTCTATAAACCATGGGAGTTACTTAACCGGGTATCCCCGCCAAACCCACAGGAGTGCGTCGGGCAAGGTTTGCTTCACGACGTTGCCATCCACGTGTTTGGCACCAGCCGAAAAGTCGTAGTGATAATGATACCCTTTTGCTTTGAGTGCGCTGGCCATTCGTTCATTCGCCATCACCCAATTATGGAGCGACGCCTCGTCCTTGTTCGCGCCATTGTCATTTTCGCCAACCTGTAGCCAAACTCGCAGCGGCTTTGGCTCACTCTTCGGAATCAAATGCTCGTGATATTCCCACGCGCCGTGCGGAGAGTCGGGGTTCTGCGGTGATTGTTGATCGACGAACGTACCGGAATAGGT
Source organism: Planctomycetaceae bacterium (assembly GCA_043738845.1). Taxonomy (GTDB): domain Bacteria; phylum Planctomycetota; class Planctomycetia; order Pirellulales; family DASRSE01; genus DASRSE01. The sequence continues at coordinate 997 of JAYUFG010000098.1, read as the reverse complement.
CAAAATTCGCCGATACAAGTCGGGCCGAAACCAACCCATCGTGAATGCGCAGGCCCCGCCGGAACTTCCGCCCATCGCGGCGCGGCCTTCCGGATCAGCGGTGAAAGTTACTTTGTAGTCTTTCGTGATCTTGGGCAGAACTTCCGTCTCGATGAAGACGGCGTACTTTTCGGAAAGCGTGTCGTATTCAAGTCCCCGTTCGCTCCCTTTGCCGTCGCCGCCGCCCGACGCGATAAAGATCGCGATCATGACGGGCAATTTCTTCTCGTGAATCAGGTTATCGAGAATTTTTGGCATGTCCTTCGAGTACATTGCGTCCTGCACGACGATGAACGGCGCGGCGGCCGAAGCGGCGTATTGTTTCGGAATGTAAACCGACACCTTGCGCGTGTAGGCACCTTTCAGGCCGGGATAGATTTTGCTGTCTTCCGATTTCATCGTGAACTCATGGGTCGTCCCGACGGGCACGCCGTCTTTGGATTTCAATTCCGGCGAATTGGTGTAGGTCGGGCCGATCTTAAAATTGCCGTCCCCTTCCGTGCCCGGATCGGCGACCGCCGGAGCGGCGGCAGCAGTCGTTTTGCCTTTCGGGCTGGGTTTCGGATTTGCTGAAAGAGCAAATTCCGGGTGTGACGTCAGCAGGCAAAGTGTTACGACCAAAAGACATCTCGAGAGATAGCTCATCTGAACCTTTCGTATGGGTTGGAAGTTTGCTGAGCGAATTTGAATTGCCGAATTAGCACAATCGGATTGATCCTTCGTTCGCCTGAAGGGCGAAAAACAATCAATCGAGGGCAATACCCTGGGTAAGTATTTGTGTCATTCTTATTCGTTGGAATCGACTGGTGGTTTGGTATTCTTCGCGGGCTTTGCGCCTTTGCGTGAGACGTTGTCGCTTCGCTACGAGGCTGTTACTTTTTGTTGGTGGCGAGTGAAAACTGGATTGCGGCGACCGATCATGACGATTTTTTTTTGAAAGTGCCGGGTTTACTCCCAA
>JAYUFG010000097.1:0-6855 GCA_043738845.1 Planctomycetaceae bacterium | reverse complement strand
TCTCAATCGCAACTGGCAGGCGAGGTTTTCTCGAAGAAAACCTCGGCGGGAGTTCTATAACCGAGACACCGGCGCGGGCGATTGTTTAAGCGTCGCTCTTTGTCCCGGACCTCGTCATGGGTCACGTTGCGAAAGTCAGTTCCCTTGGGAAAGTATTGATGGATTAAACCATTGGTATTCTCGTTCGTACCACGCTGATACGGACAACCAGGGTCCGCAAAGTATAACTTAATTCCGAGATGCTTTTCAAGTCGGTAGCAACGAGCGAATTCCGTTCCGTTGTCAAACGTAGTCGTATTCCTGCAAGGTCGCACTGAAACTGTAGTCACAGGAACTTTGCCCACCGCTGACAAAGCGTTCGCGCGATGGCGGCGTTACGCTGACGTATTCGGTCGTGTCGTATTCGTTCAAACTGGCAAAGGCTGCATCGACCATCGCCAGATCGATGCTGTTATTATATTGCGTGACGACGACCAGTTTTTGCACGTCGCCAGCCAGCAGGTTTGTGTCGGGCGCATTGTTCAGCATCTTGGCCGGGTCGATGACAAGGTTGCCGTTGACGGTGACATGGTTTTGAAAATCATGTCCGACTTGTACGGCGGCACCCGCGGCTTCGAAACTTTGAATATGCAGCTCATGCGACTGCGAATCGTAAACCGGCGAAACCGTCATCATATTCCGAGGCTCAAGTTGCTCACCGCCCCAGACACGCGGGTTCTTACGGGCGCGACTTGAATCGGCCGCGCGCGACGGCTCGCCTCGTTTGCAGCGGGTCTTCGGCGGGCCGTAGGTCTTGCGACGACTCAGGCTATAGAATTTCGCGAAGAGCGATTCCCGCAGAACGCTAATCCAGTTGATGAACTTTGTCCAGGAGCCAAGCCGCATAATGTTCACTCCGTCAATTCAGTGTTGTCGGGACAGGGATGTCAGGTCAAGGGTGCCCAATGACAAATCAGAGTTGCTATTTCCGAGTGCCAAATGTCTCGGTAAATTCCAGAATAAACACCCAGCCGCGAAACTCGATGCAACAATCGGGCGACTCTTCGGAAGTTTCTGAACGAGAGTGCCCGAGAATTTCCGGTTACATAGGATGTAACGATTGTGATGGTTAATGAACTAATGTACATGCAGAACTGGTGAGGGTTTGGGAGGCGGTCCCGGTGGTGTCGCCGTCGGCCTGATACGAGACGCGACCGAGGGCGTCGCGATTGTAATAGTGGGTGATCGTGTGGGCGGAGTCGGGAGGATACCGCGTGGACGCGGCGGCTAAGCGAGGGGATGTGATCCGGCCGAGGGCATCGCGGGCGTAAGTCGTGTAGACGGCGGACTTGGTCGGCCTTTTTCGTACATCGCCTCGCCACAGTTCGCCACGTTGTGGCTCCACCGGTTCTTCGCGTCGCTGACCAGGGGCGATGCCCCTGGCTGTTGCAGTGGGGGCCGTTGGCCCATGAAAGGTGTCGTGAGTGAAGTGGGTCAGGCCTGCGGCCTGACGAGAGTTGGTTGAGGATTTTCTCGGTGGGAGTGGCAAATTGAAATGGGGCGAGATTGATTGGGAGGCGGCGGGGATTGTTGTCAGGCCACAGGCCTGACCTACGAAACGGCATCGCTGCAAGACGTTGTTGCGGTCCTGATACGTCTGCCAGGGGCCGGAATCGGTCTCAACCAAGACCGATGGTTTTCCAAGGTGGAGAACCCAATTCCGGTAGCCCTCGGTGAAAAAACTGGGAAACATCCGAGGTTTTCCCCGCCGGAACCCGGGTGGGGGCTGGGTTTGCTCAAGTGGAACGGCCGTGGGCGGCTGTTTTTGCCCGGTTGACACCCCCCGGCGAACGAATATCATGGACGGAAGAAAATAGCCGGGCATTTGGGCCCCAAACCGGGTTCGCAATTTTTAACCGGCACACACTCCTCGCGCGGCAATTTTCAGTGCGCGAACGTCGTTTTTCCAGGAGAGTTGGCACATGGCCGGACACCGTCGTTTGAAGGTCAGCGAAGTGGGCGCGATCACCGTCGTTCGCTTTGTCGATCAAAAAATCCTGGACGAGGCCAGCATTCAAGAACTGGGACAGGAACTGTTCGCCCTCGTCGAGGAACAACAAAAAAAGAGTTTGCTGCTCAATTTCACCGGCGTCGAGTTCCTCTCCAGTGCCGCACTCGGGAAATTGATTACGCTCCACAACAAGGTTAAGGCCAGCGGTGGCCGTCTGAAGTTGTCCAACATCCGACCAGAAATTTACGAAGTCTTCGTCATCACGCGGTTGAATAAACTGTTCGACATTCGCGACGATGAAGCGGCCGCATTGGTGGCGTTTTAGGCAGGATTTTTGCCAGTCATTTCGCCCGCACCCCTCGAACATTGCTCCTCTCTCGTGCGTAATGATGCAGCCGAACGTGACGGAAACAAGTTCTAACATCCGGCTCGACGTAACGTTTTTCGGTCGAGTGCAGGGCGTCGGTTTTCGTTACCAAGCCAGCCGAATTTCGCGTTCCCACTCCGTGACGGGCTACGTCGAAAATCAGACCGACGGAACTGTGCATCTGGTCGCTGAAGGGCAAAAAATGTGTGTCGTAACTTATTTGGCCGAGTTGTCCGGTGCGATGAAACAATACATCGAACGCCGTGAGTCAGAAGAACTACCCTGCTCCGAAGAATTCTCCGATTTTTCCATTCGCCGCTAATCATCTAACCGGCAATCGACGTTAGCCATGCCGCATATTGCACCCCTGTTTGGAATCGTTTCCACTTGGTTGACCCCTTTCTGGCTGTTTGCGGCTGGGATTACGTTGGGAATGGTGGCCGTTTTTGTCCCACTGGGAATTTTTACGCTCTTCCAACAAGGACCGAAAGGCCGCAACTGGAAGCTGGCCGTCATCACGTTTTTTCAAGAGGGTTTTCTCAAACCCCTCTTCGTGCTGGGTGTGTTGATGACCGTCTTCACGGTGCTTCCCTTTGTGTTTACATCGGCCGGATTTCCCGACCTGAACCAACGTGGTTTTTTGCGTTCCCTGCTGCGGCTGCCCGCCGTTCAATCGTTCATTACCTCGGGCAAAGTGAATCCGCCAACGGACCCCAACGCCGCCAATGGTCCAACTCCGCAATCGCTGGCCATTCACTTTCAAGGTGCCGAGTTGGCCAAGCTGGAAATGGTCTCCGATCAAACGGTCGCGTTGCGCATTCCCGAGGAAAACGCCACTCGACCTGGAACGTTGATCGTCTTGAACGCTGGCGAAAAATGGGAGTTCACCCGGGGAACGGGCGCGGAAAATCCTTTTTATGCCGATGTCACGCATGTGGAGGCGATCTACGAAGGGACCAAGCCAGCAACCATCGCGTTCAGTGCTACGATCGATGTTGAGTACCCCGAGGTTCGCTTTGTGATACAGATCGCAATCGCGTTTGTGGCGATCATTTTTTTGCACTTCCTGATGCGGCTCATTTTGCCCAAGGTCTACGCCGTCGCGATGGCCACCTGTAAAGAAGGTGTCGGGCAACCGCTGTTTTATCTGGTGCTGGCGTTGGGGATCTTCTGCATCGGTTTTTTCATCATCATTCCGATGTATACGTTTGGTGAAGACATCAAAATGTATAAGGAGGCCGGACTAACGCTGATTATGATCCTTTCGTTGGTCCTCACGTTGTGGAATTCGAGCGTTTCCATCGCCGAAGAAATCGAGGGCAAGACGGCGGTGACCGTTCTTTCCAAACCGATTGGACGCCGAGAATTTGTCCTCGGCAAGTTTTTCGGGATTTTAGGCCCCGTCGCCGTTACGTTTTTGGTTCTCGGCACCTTCTTTCTGATGACAACCTCGCTCAAGGTTGTCTACGATCAACGAGAATCGGCGAAAGCCGTCGTCTTTTGGAATGAGTGTTACAAAGAAATGCTCAGTGTTGTGCCCGGCCTCTTGCTGGGCTTCATGGAGATCATGGTCCTGGCCTCGATTAGTGTGGCGTTATCGACCCGCTTGCAGATGCTCCCCAACTTGCTAATCTGTTTCTCGGTCTTTGTGCTGGGCCACATTGTCCCACTGATTGTCAGTTCCGACGTGGGCAAATTACCGATGGTCGCCTTCGTCGGCCAACTCGTTGCGACCATCTTGCCCGTCCTTGATCACTTTAACATTCAGGCCGCCATTTCCGGTGGCACAACCGTCCCAGCAACCTATCTCTGGATGACACTGGGTTACAGTGCCTTGTTTTGCACAATGGCCCTCCTCATCGGTCTGTTCCTATTTGAAGATCGCGACGTGGCGTAGTCCAAATTCGGCAACCAATCGGCCGCATCCTCAATCACTCTGGCTTCTTGGTGTGCGGCGGATTCAAGGTTCCCCGTGCCACGGGTAGATTTATTTCTGCCGCCCGCACCCTACTCACTTTACCCCAACAACTCTTTCACCACCCGCGCCGGTTCGACGCCAGTGAGTCGCGCATCGAGGCCGTTGAATTTGTACGAAAAACGTTCATGGTCGAAGCCAAGTAAGTGTAATGTGGTCGCGTGAAAATCGCGGATGTGGACTGGGTCTTTCACAATGTTGTACGAAAAATCGTCGGTCTCGCCGTAGATGGTCCCGCCCTTCGCGCCGCCGCCCGCCATCCACATTGTAAAACAGCGGGGATGATGGTCGCGGCCGTAATTCTCGTGCGACAGGCCACCTTGCGAATAAATTGTGCGGCCAAACTCACCGCCCCAAATGATCAAGGTCGAATCGAACAGTCCCCGCTGTTTGAGGTCTTGCACGAGTCCATAACAGGCTTGATCGACGTCCTTGCACTGGCTCGGCAGGCGGCCCGCCACATTGCCATGCGTGTCCCAATTGTTGTGATAAATTTGCACGAAGCGAACGCCCCGCTCAACCAGCCGCCGCGCGAGCAGGGCGGTGTTGGCGAACGTGCCCGCCTTCTTCGCGTCTTCGCCGTATAGCTTGTACGTGTTTTCATCTTCCTTCGTGACGTCGGCCAACTCGGGCACGCTCGATTGCATTCGATAGGCCAGTTCGTACTGCTGAATTCGCGTGTGTGTTTCGGGATCGCCGAGTTCTTTTTGCGTCAGTTCGTTGAGCGCGTTCAGCCCGTCGAGCGTTTGGCGGCGGACTTCACTCGGAACGCCGTTCGGATTATTGATGTACAAAATCGGATCGCCCGCCGTGCGAAAGGAAACGCCCGCATGTTCACCCGGCAGAAAACCGGCCGACCACAACCGACCGGAAATCGCTTGCACCTGTTCGGTATTGGTTGGCTTGGCGACGAGGACGACAAACGTCGGCAGGTTTTCGTTCAGTGAACCTAATCCGTAAGAGGTCCACGAACCGAGACAAGGGCGACCCGGCACTTGATTGCCGGTTTGCATATAGCTAATCGCCGGTTCGTGGTTGATCGCTTCGGTATGCATACTGCGGATGAAGCACATTTCATCGACCATCTTGGCCGTGTAGGGCAATAACTCGCTCACGTACATCCCGCACTCGCCATGTTTCTCAAACTTGTATTTCGACGGCGCAATCGGAAACCGAGCTTGACCGGATGTCATCGTCGTCAGCCGTTGACCGTTGCGAATGTTCTCCGGCAAGTCCTTGTCGTAGAACTTCTCCATTTCGGGCTTGTAATCGTACAAGTCCATTTGCGGCGGGCCTCCGACCATGTGGAGATAAATCACGTTCTTCGCCTTGCCCGCGAAGTGCTGAAGTGTTTTCTTGGCAGCGGCGGCCTGTGGATCGTTGGCCGCTGGGTTATTCGCGTCGGCGGCGAACAACGACGAACCTGCCCCGCGTCCCATCACCGAGGCGAGCGCAGCCCAACCCAGGGCGTGCGAACCCTGCTTGAAGAAATAACGTCGCGTAATCGCCTGTTGATGTTCTTGGAATAGGTTCATGGGGAGGAAACTCAAAAGTTAAAACGCAAAATGCAAAACGGGGTGGGAAATGTGAGTGAGTGGTGAGGGATGGTCTGGTGAGAGAGGAAAAAGCTAACGCCTAACTGCTAAAAGCTAATTGCTTTTAATTCATCGCTCATAATTCATCATTTATTCAAGACTTCGTCCAAGTTCATCAGCTCGTTGACCAACATCGTCCAACCCGCAAGTTGCGCCGGATCGAGCTTGTCGTCGGCCTTCGATTCGCCGATTGCGATCAGCTTCTTGGCGTCTTCCGGATGATCTTTGTAAAAGGCCAACAACTTTTCGAGCGAGCCTTCGATGATCTTGACTTCCACTTCTTTCAACGGCCGCGACAGTAAACGCTGGGCAATAAAATCAAACCGTTCGTTATTTTGCTCGCCGCCGGTTTGCAGCGTTTTTTGAGCAAAGTTGCGGGCGGCCTCAACATATTGCGGATCGTTCAAGGTTACGAGAGCTTGCAGCGGCGTGTTCGTCCGTTCGCGACGGAGCGTACATGTCTCTCGATTGGGAGCATTGAAAACTTCGAGCGAGGCGGGCGGTGCCGCTCGCTTCCAGAGCGTGTACATACTGCGACGATACAGGCTTTCGCCAGCGTCTTGTTTATAGTCACGGGTATTGCTTCCGTTCATGGCAACCGCCTCCCAAACGCCGGGTGGTTGATACGGTTTCACGCTCGGCCCGCCGATCTTTGGCACCAAAGTCCCACTCGCGGCCAGGGCATAATCGCGGACCATTTCCGCATCCATCCGAAACCTCGGCCCCCGCGACAGCCAACGATTGGCCGGGTCTTTCTCCAATTTCTCCGGTGTGCAAATTGCCGCCTGTCGATACGTCGCCGAGGTGAACATCAACTTGTAAATATGTCGCATGTCCCAGCCCGACTCGCGCAACTCGACCGCCAGCCAATCGAGCAACTCGGGATGCGTCGGCAGGTCGCCCGCCACACCAAAGTCGCCCGACGTTT
>JAYUFG010000096.1:0-6861 GCA_043738845.1 Planctomycetaceae bacterium | reverse complement strand
CAGCGAGAGGCTGAGGAACTGATCCGCGATGTGCGGTTTAGTCTGCGTTGCAAAACCGAAAATCCTACGGAAAACAGCGATCAGATTGAAGAGTCCGTCGAAACCTTGGCCCGAGAAATTGAGCAATGCTTGGCGAATCCCACAAGATTGCCCGACCTCACTCCAGCACAAGGTAGAGCGGAAGTAGGGGTAACATCATGACGCAAGCGATGATCTTCAAAACGGCGACCGTGATCGCGACCCTCTTGGGATTGTTCTTGCTCTGGCGACTTCGCGAAGCCGTCTTGATTTTTCTGATCTCGTTAATTGTCTCGGCGGCGATTCGTCCCGTCACGACGGTTTTTCGTGGGATCAGTCTTTCCATGTCCATCAAAACCATTGCCGCCTACGCGATGTTTTTAGGCTCGCTCGCACTGCTGGTCTTTGCCATCGGCGATCAATTGCTGGGTGAGATCGAACGAGGCGGAAGCGACCTCGTAAAAACCTACGATTACGTCAAACGCGAATGGCCCCAGGGTACCTGGATCGAACAACAGATCGCTGCCGGGCTGCCACCCAAGGACGATCTCTTTACCAGCATTACGAGTCAATACGGCCTGGATACCTTGCAAACCATCGGCGGACTCACGTTCAGTGCCGCCAGTCTCTGCATCGATTTCGTCTTGATCATCATCCTTAGTATCTACTGGTCCCTGGATCGGGTTCCGTTCGAGCGACTTTGGCTGTCGCTTCTGCCCGCACCCGTGCGGATTCCTGCCCGTGACACTTGGCGGTCCATCGAAACCGAAGTCGGTTCCTATTTGCGCAGCGAGTATTTGCAATTTGTGTTGGCGGTGATTTTGCTCAGCCTGGGTTATTGGGCACTCGGGCATCGTTATCCCGTTTTGATCGCGGTCCTCGGTGCCGCCACCTGGACATTGCCCTGGGTAGGTGTGATCCTGGCCGTTCTCGCCGTTCTCATCATGTCTTTGCCGATGCTCCTATTGGAGACAACCTTGCCGGTCGTGTTCACCACGTCGGCCGCCGGGGTCTACACCTGTGTCGTCCTTCTGCTCCTCGAGTTTTTCATCGAACCGAAGCTGTTTTCACGGCACCACTATAATATGGTCTTGCTCGCGGCGGTGACAATCAGTCTCGCCTATGCGTTTGGAATCGCGGGCCTACTCATAGGCCCCCCCACAGCCGTCGGATTGCAGGTTTTGGGGGGAAGTCTACTGCGGCAGTACGTGGAGGCGCGGGCCACAAAAACATCCCCGGACAACTTCGCCGAACTTTCGATTCGAGTCTCGACCTTACAGGAAAAGCTCGATACCATTCCTAATATGTCGCCGGAGTTATTGAGCTTGGTTCAGAGATTGGGTCAATTGGTTTCCAAATCACAAGTTGCGAGCACGTCGTCCACCGCCGAATGACCTCAGAAGTAACACCTTACGCACTGGACGTTCGGATCAGGATGTTCAGGCGATAAGCGGAGCGAGTCCATGCAAATCTATCAATGTCTGTGCGGTCAACCCATCTATTTTGACAACAGTGTTTGCTTGGGCTGCGCCCGAGATTTAGGCTTTTGCCCGGTGTGTCAAAACCTAGTTGCGTTGCTCTTGCAGGACGACGGTCATGTTCGTTGTTCTCTGCCAAGTTGTGGAGCGGAACTCGCCAAATGTTTTAACTACGCGGAATACAACGTCTGCAATCGGTGTGTGATACTGCCCGCCAGTACCGATGCCCTGTGTGATTGTTGTCGGTTCAATGCCACGATTCCCGACCTGAGCATTCCTGGCAACCAGCTCAAATGGTATCGACTTGAAGCCGCCAAGCGGCGGTTATTTTATGACTTGAACCAGTTGGGTTTGCCCTATGGCAATGCGGGCGACGGCGTGGAGCCACCCCTCTCGTTCGACTTCAAAGCCGACCTGATTCCCAAACACGATTTTTGGCGGCGAATCGGCAAAGTCCAAAAAGTTTATACCGGCCACGCTAACGGTCGAATCACGATCAACATTCGCGAGACTGACGACGTCGAGCGGGAAAAATTGCGCGTCGATTTGGGCGAAGCTCAGCGCACCTTGATCGGCCACTTTCGTCATGAGATTGGCCATTTCTACTGGGACTTGCTCGTAAAAGGTCGTTGCGAAGCCGATTTCAGCGGTGCCTTTGGTGATCACAACCAACCGCCGTACGCGGAGGCTCTCGACACCTATTACCAAAATGGTCCACCGGCAAATTGGTCCGAACATTTCATTAGTGCCTACGCCACGATGCACCCTTGGGAAGACTTCGCCGAGACCTGGGCGACTTATTTAGATATGGTCAGCGCACTGGACACTGCGGAAAACGTCGGGTTTGGCGGAACCCGCGACCCGATCCATTCTGATCTGGATGCACTCATCGTGCGCTATCAACAATTGGGAATCGCCTTCAACGAGATCAACCGCAGCCTGGGCTTGCTGGATGTTGTCCCGGAAATTTTTGTCCAACCCGTGATTGCAAAATTACGGTTTGTCCACGAACTCGTCCTTAAAGGACGCCAGCCAACGGTATCACCCGCAGGCGAATCTCCGACGCGGGGAGTGCCGAAATTCAAATAACTCGCGCCAATGTTCACGTGCGAACGGGTTCGACGTACGGACAATCGCAAGACAATCCCGGCAGATTTTTCGCTGACTCCTAACCCAGCATCGCCGTTCCGGTGAGCGGTTCGGGCTTGGGAACACTCTTGAGGGCTTCTTCGCGGTTCGTAAAATGCCGCTCCACCCGCAGTTCTTGTGTGTTCCAGACGGCCCAGGCCGATTCCGGCAACTCCGTCAGAAACCAGTTTTTCCCATCGCTGGACTCGACCGCCGTCGAGGCTCGTTCCAGTTCTTCACGCGAGGCAAACCCCAGTGTCTCATGCAACAGACCATTCGACTTTTCCTCACGGGCGATGGTATCAACGGCCTCGCCCACAGCCTCCACCGCTTGCTTGGCCAGCCCGACCGAGCCGACCGTTTCCACCAATTCCTGGGCCTTAGCCTTAGCCGTTTCAGCGACGTGTTCATGAACTTGCCAATCGTAATGAGGTGTTAAAGCCTGATTCGACGTCTTCGAGTTATCAACGGGCAGTTGCGGGGACATAAACAAACTCCTAAGCGAAGGACGATCCAATTCAATTGGCAAATTTATTCGCGCGACGGGGCACGAAGGCAGAATTCAGTCGTATCCAAATGGCTCGCCAAAAACAATTCTAAAAAAACCACTTTGCACCCCTCGTCGGCGAATACGAGGGGGCAAAGGGAAACGTGGGATTGACCCTTGATCGCAACGTGAGTCAGAACGGAATTCTGACCAGCCACGATTAGGATTGCCGTCCCGCATCCTTGATCTTGTCAATCGTTTTTTTGATGCCGTTTTCGACTTTCGTAACGGCTTGCTTGGCTTTTCCGGCAGTCTGATCGGCCCGACCGGCAGCGCGCAGTTTTTCATCGTCGGTAATGGCTCCGGCGGCTTCCTTGACGCGACCCTTGATTTCTTCAGCTTTGCCTGACACGGCTCAACTCCTTGAATGGAAAAATGAACATACTTTCACAACACGACACACACTTACAATTCAATCACAGCAGGTCTTCCGCCCTTGGGAGACCAAATAGTCATTCCGGATTCGATTCTCGCTTTTCACGTCGCTCCTCGGCCTTTTCACGCCGTTCGTCGATCTTCTCCCGCAGCTTCTCGCGGTCAACATTCACATCCACACCGCCACCTGGATTCACTTTCACATCGACGGCTGGCTTTTTGTCGCCCGGTACATCAACCTCCACGCGGGTGCCGTCGCGGTCCACTCGAACATCCCCCTTGGGAGCCGGCGGGGACGTCGTCACGGGACCGCTATTCGATGGGCGATCACAACCAACGACCGCCGCCAGGACGAGAATTCCAAGAACAGCCGATAACTTTCGAGTAATTGAATGCGAAATCATGTTTTACTCCGATTAAATTCGTGAATGGGAGTATCTGGGCCAACACGGTTTGACCCTATTATGAAATTTGGCCGGTCGGACTGCGGCGAGCAGATCGTCCGGCCTGGATGTATGGCAGAGCAGGACTCGTGCCAAAACGTGAATAATCTTCTGGATTTGGCAAAAAAATACTGGACGCGAGAAAGGAGAGTCCTTCACGTCCGTTCATTCTGTTAGAATAAGCCGTTCCGCCTGACGGTTTTGTGGCCAACTGATGCAGGGCTGGTTTTTACCTAACCAGGCTGGTCGCAAAAACGCCAGTCGTGACGACCCGAGAGCGTTGGCTTTGAAAACGGATTGAACCGCAATCGCACTCACGTTAGCCGACCCGCTCGCAAATGCGCGTGATTTCGCCTCACGAACGGCTTTGAGGATCAACCGATACGAAGGGCCGAGCGTTCCCCGAAAACGGTTCGCGAGCGAACCGGCTAACGCGAGTCGGTCGGGATTTCCTACCGGCAGTAGAATGAAACGAATTTGAATCGACTATTAAACGTCGGTACACCGAAGCCAACTCGGCGACACGGGCGACGGTGATTGATGTGCCGATCCTAATGTCATCACCGGTCAACTCCAAGGAACGCAAAATTGAATCGCAACCAAAGCGAACCAAGCAAAAATCGGTCGAACTCAAGGCCGCCTGCCCTGACTTATGCTGTGGCACTCCTCGCAACGGTGATCGCTGGCCTCACCCGGTGGCTCGTCGACCCGCTGCTGGGCGACCATCTGCCCTACGCCACTTTTTTCATCGCCATCATCTTCGTAACGTGGTACGCCGGGTTTCGTCCGGCGATGCTGGTCTTAGTGCTGGGCTTTTTTGTGACGTTGTATTTCTTCGTCCCGCCCCGAAATACGTTCTTCGGCGCGACCGGTCCGCACTTAGTCGGTTTGGCGATGTACTGGATCGTCGGTTTTGCCATCGCCGCGTTTGGCGAGTCGATGCGACTCGCCCAGCGACGCTACGAAGAATTAGCCCAGCAGCACGAACCGGCATTCCTCGAAAGGGTCTCGGCGACCACGTTCCAGCACAGCCTGCGGGATGTCACCTACATCGGCTTCGTGCTGATGCTCCTGGTCCTCATCATCGGCGGGATCGTCGGATACATCAACGTGCGGCGACTGGTCGAAAATGATCGAATGGTGGCCCACACGCACCAGGTCATGGCGGCCTTCGAATCGTTGGAGTCCGATTTGTTATTGGCGGAGACCGGGATGCGGGGTTATCTCCTCACCGAGGACATGACCTATCTCGGAAATTTCGATGCCACCTTGAAACAATCCCAATCCGATTTCGATCTCGTCAAAAAACTCACCTCGGACAACCCCGACCAGCAGACCGCCCTGGCCGTGTTGGAAACCAAGATCGACCAAAAACGAGCCGTGATGTCCCGGACCATGGACCTGATGAAAGGCGGCGACCAACCGCAAGCCGTCGAACTAGTCCGCAGCAATAAGGGCCAAGAACTCATGCACGATGTGAGAAAAGGCCTCCTTTCGATGCAAGCCGCAGAACAGCAACTGTTGACGCTCCGCAGTGCCGAGTCGGAAGCGAGTTCCAACCTAACCGTTCTCAGCATCGCATTTGCTTCGCTGCTCGGCATGATGTTGGTTGGCGTGGTCTTCTCGATCTCGCGACGAAATGAACTCCAGAAACAACACGCAGCGACCATTCTGACCGCGCAAGCCGAACGGCTGCGGGTCACACTTGCCAGCATCGGCGACGGCGTGATTACGACCGACGAGAAGGGCCAAGTCAACGACCTGAATCCCGTCGCGGAACAGTTGACAGGCTGGACGAAGGCCACAGCGATGGGCCAGCCCATCAAGGCTATCTTTCAAATCGTCAACGAAGATACCCGCCAACCCGTCGAAAGCCCGGTGACTCGAGCATTGAAAGAGGGTGCCGTCGTCGGGTTGGCAAACCATACGATCCTGATTGCCAAAAATGGCACGGAGTGGTTCATTGATGATAGTGCTGCTCCGATCCGGTCCAAGGAAGGCGAGGTCGTCGGCTGCGTACTCGTATTCAGAGATATTTCGGAGCGGCGGCGTTTGGAACATCAGGTTGTCGATCAGCTTTCAGCCGCTCGATTCTTGGCGACCATTGTCGATTCGTCGCAGGATGCCATCGTCAGCAAGACGCTAGACGGGACCATCCAAAGTTGGAACGCCGGTGCCCAACGGCTCTTCAGGTACACGGCTGAGCAAGCCGTTGGTCGTCATATCTCCCTCATTATCCCCAACGACCGAGCCGCTGAGGAGGAGCAAATCATAACCCGACTGAAGGCTGGCGAACGGATTGAACATTTTGAAACCGTGCGGCTGCGGAGCGACGGCCAGCCTGTCCATATTTCTTTGACGGTCTCCCCTATCAAGGATGAGACCGGAAAAATCGTCGGGGCCTCCAAAATTGCCAGAGATATCACCGAGCGCAAGAATTTTGAACAGGAATTGATCCGCCGAGAAAAAGAACTGGCGGACTTCTTTGACAACGCCACGCTGGGCCTGCACTGGGTCGGACTGGACGGAATTATCCTGCGAGCCAATCGCCATGAGTTAAATATGCTCGGCTACTCGGCAGATGAATACATCGGCCACCCGATTGCCGAATTTCACGCCGACCAAGACGTGATCGGCGACATCCTCAGCCGATTACAAGCGGGCGAGGAACTGAGTGACTATACGGCCCAATTGCGCTGCAAGGACGGCTCACTCCGCGATGTGCTTATTAACTCCAATGTGATGTGGGACAACGGACAGTTCGTTCACACTCGCTGTTTCACGCGGGACGTCACCGAATTGAAACGAACGAACGATGCCCTTCGCCTTAGTGAATCTCGCTTTCGCGCCGCCATTGAGGCCTCGAATAGCC
>JAYUFG010000095.1:0-6875 GCA_043738845.1 Planctomycetaceae bacterium | reverse complement strand
CGACCGGTCGCAGTGACTTGGCCATTCGATCATTTCAACGTTCGCTGGCCATGTACGAGCCGCTGTCGGATCATCATTTTCAACTCGGTCGCGCCTTGTACGAAGCAGGTCGCCTTGACGCGGCGGAACGAAGTCTCCGCCGAGCGTTCGAGCTTGATTCGCATTGTGGCGAGGCTCTCAATGTGCTGGGAATACTCTACTTCGACGATCAACGGATCGAGGAAGCGGAAGAAACGCTGCGAGCGGCGATCAAATTGCAACCTCATTTGGCAGCGGCCTATTCGAGTCTCGGTCGCGTGTTGCTCGAAACGGGCCGTGTGTCGCAGGCCATCGAAGCTTTTCAAACAGCACTCGGTTGCAATGCCAATCTGTTCGAGTCGCTGCTATATCTGGGCATTGCCTATCACTCGCAGGGACAAACGCTCGCCGCGATTCGCACGCTGGAAAAAACATTGCAACTGTACCCAAACAGTGTGCAGGCGTTGCATTGTCTGGCGACCGTGCAACAAGAACGGGGCCAATTTGAAGAGGCGTTGACCAACTTTGATAATGCCATTGGGCGACAGCCGGATTTTGCAACCGCCCATTTTGGTCGAGCACAAGTTCTCTTGCAACTTGGCGAGTGGTCGCTCGGTTGGCAGGAATATGAATGGCGGTGGAAAGTATCGAGAGCTTCCAACCAACGGAGCATTTTTACGCAACCGCAGTGGGATGGCTCTCCCCTTGCTCGTCGCACGATTCTCATTCACGGAGAGCAAGGGATCGGCGAGGAGTTGTTATTTGCGACGTGCTATCCCGATGTGATTCGGCAATCGCGTCAAACAATGATTACGTGTGATCCACGCTTGACGACTTTGTTCGCCCGGTCGTTTCCGAATGCGGTCGTTCACGGAATCGCCCGAGGTCGAGAGAATACCTGGAAAACTCCGACCAATTTGCGATTTGAAACGCAAATCGCCGCTGGGAGTTTGCCCGGCCGATTGAGAACTTCGCCGGGTGATTTCCATAAATCGACGACAGCTCAATCTTCAAAGCCGCAACCGTTGTTGATTCCCGATGCTGAAAAGGTCACGGCTTGGCGCGAACGGTTGAAGTCACTTGGTAACGGTTTGAAGATTGGGATCGCGTGGCGGGGTGGCAACTCGCCCGAAGACCGTCGCCTGCGCTGGATTTCGCTCACGGAACTACGTCGGTTACTAAATGTTCCCGGTACGCAGTTCATTTCATTGCAACATGGCAACGTCGATCAAGAACTCGATGACGCCCGTCAACAAGGGATACCCGTTTTCACACTTGCAGAACTGCAACCCAAAAACCACACCCCTCACTCCTCACCCCTCACCTCTCCCGACCTGGACGATCTCGCGGCCGCTGTCGCCGCCTGCGACCTAGTCATCTCCGTCGGCAACGCTACCGTTCATTTAGCCGGTGCGTTAGGAGTTCCGACGTGGTGCTTGCTCTCCAAATTTGGCGGGTGGCGATGGTTGGCCAATGGCGATTCCGACCGGACGCCGTGGTTTGATTCGGTCCGTTTATTCCGACAGGAACGGTTAGGAGATTGGTCGGGAATGCTCGTAACGGTGGGTGAAGAATTGCTAACCTTTGCCGGTTGTGCAACCGATTTCCAGGAGAAGCAGAGGACTCCGTTGATCTCGCCGCCCAAACCCCATTGGTCCGGTGAAACGGCCATCCGACGTTGATCAGAGATGCAACTCGAACATTGTCGTCTTTCGCTCCGCGAAAGGACGCTCTCTCCCTCCCACGCTAACATTCTCAGCACTTCATAAACTACATAAACGCATCACGCGAAACGGACTCGCGACCCGCTCATGGCCACTATTAGTTCCAGCGTTGGACTTGTTACCGGACTGAACATCGCCGACACGGTGACTAAGCTCGTGTCGATTCAGGCTGCGCCGCGCGACAAACTTGTCACACAGAACGCGACAATTGGCCAGCAGAAAACGGCTCTGACGCAATTAGAAGCCTTGGTCCTCGGCGTGCAATTTGCCAGCGACAAATTTTCACAAGTCGCGTTATATTCGCAACGCACGGCGACCAGTGCGAACAGTGCGGTTCTCTCGGCGACGGTCAGCGACAATCCGGCCGTCGGCCAATATCAATACACGCCGCTGCAACTTGCTCAGAGCAATCAGTTTCAAAGCAGCACGTTTTCCAGTCAGTCGAAAGCATTAGGGGCAGGATCATTTTCCCTTCGCTTTGGTGGGAATGTGAACCAGGGGATTTCGCTTGATCTGCTCAACGGTGGCAACGGCGTCCCACGTGGAAAAATTCACGTCGTCGATCACAGTGGAGCAACGGCCGATATCGACTTAACTGCCGCGAAAAACGTCGATGACGTTTTGAATGCGATCAATACGAACACCTCCGTTCACGTCAAAGCCAGCACGCTCGGTGGAAAATTTATCCTCACCGATTCGTCGTCCGGTGCCACAAACTTACAGGTTCAAGAAGTCGGCAACGGCACGGTGGCGGCTGCGTTGGGACTCCCCGGAATCAACACCGCCAGTGCCACCGTTACCGGCACGAACAC
Organism: Planctomycetaceae bacterium; assembly: GCA_043738845.1. Classification (GTDB taxonomy): domain Bacteria; phylum Planctomycetota; class Planctomycetia; order Pirellulales; family DASRSE01; genus DASRSE01. The sequence goes on along the minus strand of JAYUFG010000095.1, from coordinate 4,321 downwards.
GCTCAAACTGTTTGACGACCTGACTCTGAATCAACTTAACAACGGCAACGGCGTTCGCTTTGACAACGCCCTTGGCGATTTGAATGTGACCTTTCGCGATGGCACGAGTCAAACGATTGACTTTCACAAGCTGGCGGTTTCCGGAACAAAAACACAAGCCACCACAACTGCCGCGAACGGTACCAACGCGAAAATCTCGTTCAATTCCGTGAAAGCCGGGTCCGACTACTCCGGCGTCGCGATCTCGTTCCTCAACGATAACGCCGTGACGAAGGGGAATGAAACGGTCGTTTTCGATTCGGCGAACAAGCGACTAACCTTCAGCATTGCCGCCGGTCAAACAACGGCCACTGACATTGTCGCCGCGCTCAACCGCGATACGACCGCCTCGGCCGCGTTCACCGCGTTATCACCTTCCGGTTCTGACGGTACCGGCATCGTGACTAACACCGACGCGGCCACCACGACCGGTCCGCCCGCCACGGCCACCACACCCGGCACATTGAGCAGCAACGCCCAGGTTCTGTTCACCGCCGTTAATGCCGGTTCAAGTTATGACAACGTCACGGTTTCTTTTGTAAACAACGGAGCCATCACCGCTGGAAATGAAACGGTCGTGTACGACGGCAGCAACCCGAACGATAAGAAACTGACCTTTCAAATTTCCGCAGGCCACACGACCGCCGCGAACATCATTGCCGCGCTGAACAATGACCCGACGGCCAGCCAGAAATTCCAAGCGGCCAATTCTGGGAGCAGCGATGGGACAGGACTGATTAGCGTTGCCGACACGGCGACAACCTCTGGCGGCGCGGTGATCGACCCCCAACCGGCGGGTGCGGAAAGCTCCATCGCCGATGTCCTCGCGACGATCAATGCGGCCGCTCCGACCAAGTTACACGCGGCTGTTGATCCCAATAGCGACCGAATTATTCTCAGCGATCTTTCCACCGATACCGGCGGGACGTTTTCCGTCACCGACATCAACGGTTCGCACGCTGCGGCCGATCTTGGTCTGACGAAAACCGCTTCCGGTGGCACCGTGACCGGTGGAAAATTGCTCGGCGGACTCAATACCGCTTTGCTCAAATCTCTCAATGGCGGGACCGGACTCGGCACGCTCGGACTCCTTAGCCTGACCAATCGCAACGGTCAAGCGGCCAGTGTCAATCTGGCCGCCGCCCAATCGCTGGATGAAGTCATCGACCAGATCAATACGAGCGGACAAAGCATTAATCTCTCGGCGCGCGTAAACGACGCCCGAGATGGAATTTTGTTGACCGACACGTCCGGCGGAGTCGGCAATTTGGTCATTGCGAACGGGGACGTCAGCAACACGGCCGACAAGTTACAATTGACCGCGAACGTCGCCGCCGCGACCAAAAACAGTGGCGACCTGCACCAGCAGTTTGTCAGCGATAATACGCTCCTGTCCGCGTTGAATGGTGGTGCTGGCGTGGCCAGCGGCAACTTCAAGATCACCGATACGGCGGGCAACTCCGCCACGATCGACGTCGGCAGCAGCGTGCAAACCGTCGGCGATTTGTTGGCCGCAATCGGGCATACGACCCTCGGCGTGAAGGCCCAAATCAACAGCACGGGTGACGGCATTACCCTCATCGACACGGCGGCCGGATCGGGAAATATCATCGTCGCCGAAGGAAATTCTACCACGGCGAAAGACTTACACCTGCTTGCCACGCAAACAACGAAGACGATTGGCGGTGTGCCAACGAAGGTCATCGACGGCTCGACCACGACCGTCGTCACGCTGGGCGCGACCGATACACTGCAAGACCTCGTCACCAAGATCAACGGCCTGAATGCGGGCGTTTCCGCCGGAATTTTCAGCGACGGGTCGAATGTCAAACCGTTCCGCTTTACCCTGACAAGCCAACATTCCGGCCGAGCCGGTGCGGTGCAAATTGACACGTCCGGCGTAAATTTCTCGTTTTCAGAAATTGCCAAAGGGCAAGACGCAGAACTTTCCATTGGCGATCCGACGACGGGAATCGTCGCGATCTCCTCGAACAACACGTTCGCCAATACGCTCCCCGGTGTGGCACTGACTATTAAGGGCGTTTCCACTTCGCCGATCTCGATTACGGTTGGTGCCACGCACGACAATTTACAAACGGCCGTACAAACATTGGTCGATGCGTTCAACCGGCTGCACGACAATCTGACAACCGTTTCAAGCTACGACACGACGGCCAAAAAAGGAGCCATCCTGTACGGCGACTCGACGACACAACAAATCCTGTCGAGCGTGAACTCGCTCTTCACGGGACGAATTTTCGGGGCTGGCTCGATTCAATCGCTGGGTGAACTGGGCGTTTCGTTCGACACCAATGGGAAAGCCTCGCTCGACACCAATCAACTTCAATCCCAAATTTCAAAAAACCCAGGTGCCGTTCAAACATTTTTGTCAAAAGCCGATGTTGGTTTTTCTGCGCTTGGCAAAAAACTGGGGGATCGGCTCACCGCCGCCGGAAGTTCGACAATCCTTGCTCGGCTCAATGCCTTGGACAGCAAATCCGCTTCAAACGCCGACCGCATTTCATTCCTCTCTGCGAGATTAACAGCCTATGGCAATCGCCTGACTTTAATCTATCAAAATAACGAGTTGGCAATCCAGAAAATTCAATCCAGCTTGTCTGCATTGACGTCCATCGCCCAAACCGCCGGATCAACGTCAAGTACGTCGAGTAACTCTTCGTCGGGGAATTCGTCTCTCTTTGGTAACTCCACAGTCAATGGATAATTATTTCGCCTCGGAAAAACCATGAACAACTCTGCCCGCGAAGAATACTTGGCTCAAGAAGTCTTCACTGCCACACCGCAAAAGTTGCAACTGATGTTGCTTGAGGCGGCGTTGCGGTTTGGCGAGCGGACCAAGAAACATTGGGAGTTGGGCCAACCAGAAAAGGCACTGGAATCAATCCAACGCTGTCAGAGTATTGTCTCCGAACTCCTCGGTGGGTTGGCTCCCAGCCGCGGTACCGAGCTTTATCAACGCCTGTCGGGCATCTATCTGTTCTCCTATCGCAGCCTTGTGGAGGCCGCCCGAACGCAAGACGAGAACCAACTCAACGATGTCTTGCGAGTACTCCAAATCGAGCGTGAAACCTGGCGAGAGGTTTGCGAAAAGCTCGGCACCCCCAATTCTACCAAACCGCCCCATTTTGACATGTCGCGTCAATCAAGTTTCTCGCTCGAAGGCTAAACTGGCGAAACTTTGCCGGTTAGACGAATTTTTCCGCCTTTCCGTCAACTCTCCATAGCCAAAAATCCGATTTATTTTCGGTAAGGGAAACCAGTTCCCGTAAGGTCAGGTACGGGGTACCTGACAAACCAAGCAGGTTTCACAGGCAAGGAGGCTTGTTTTATGGCCCAATTCGTCGTTACTCCGTCTGTTTCCGTCGCTCCGATGGTGGCGATTCCGACACCCGTCACGACCGCGACCGAATGTCCTTCGCTCGGTCAGATTGCCCTAGCGGCCGCAGGTGAGTTGAAGCCCGAGGACAAGCAAAAGGTCATTGCCCATGTCTCGCAGTGCAAAACGTGCGCGAACAATCGCAATTTGCTCACGGAGAAGCTGGCCCATTGGTCGGGCCGCTTTCTCTATAAATCGCACCTGATCTGGACGCAAGACTGGACATGGTTGCAACCATTTGAAAAACATATCGGGCCAGACGGTGCGCGCGGGATGCCAAAAACCCGCATCATCGACCGCCGCTTTACCCTCAACCAATTTGCGAAAAGCGTTCGTCTCTTGCGAGGCAGCACCGGCGAATGTGGTGTCCTCAATGGCGTCGGTTCCGCAGTGATTTGTCGAACGCTGGAGCATACTTATCGCGACGACGAAACGCATTATGGCTTCGATTCGTTTGAAGGTCTTTCGGAACCAGACGCCGTGGATCGCACCAAGTTTGCCTGGCAACAAAAGGGTTCACTGGCCGTTCCGCCCTCCGTTGCTCAGGAGAACTTGGCCGACTTCTCGTTCTGCACGCTCGTGAAGGGGTGGATTCCCACCTGTTTTCAACCGGCATTGAATGAACGCTTTCGTCTCGCTCACATTGACCTTGATTTGTATCAACCAACGCTCGACAGTCTTGCCTTTTTCTATCCGCGTATGAATCCCGGCGGAGCCTTTGTCCTCGACGATTACGGACACCTAACCTGTTTGGGCGTTCGCCAAGCGGTCGATGAATTTTTCGCCGACAAGCCGGAACGAGTCTTAGAAACAGTCGACGGTGTCGGTTTCGCATTCAAGGTTTAGTACGCGACATCCAACATTGTCGTCTTTCGCTCCGCGAAA
>JAYUFG010000094.1:0-6876 GCA_043738845.1 Planctomycetaceae bacterium | reverse complement strand
CGACGACGCGATCGCGCGGGCGACAGAACGACAAGATGCCTGGGAAGTGGCGGCTTTGAAAGTACCCACCGCCGATTGGACGCTGCTGCAACCGAGCGACATGAAATCGACCGGCGGGGCGAAGTTCACTCCGCAAACGGACGGCTCGATCTTGGTCGAAGGGAAGAACGGAGCGAAGGAGACGTACACGATCACCGCGCCGGCAACATTGAAAGCGATCACCGGTTTGCGATTGGAGGTATTGAGCGACCCAAGTGCGCCCGAGAAGGGACTTGGCCGGGCAGAGAACGGCGAATTTGCCTTGAGCCATGTTGAATTGTCGATCACTCCGTCGGACAAAGCCTCGGATAAAAAGGATATCGACAAAAAAGCAAACGCTAAAAACGGCACCGAGAAGAAGGACACCGCAAACAAAGTTGCGTTCCGTAAAGTCGTTGCCGATTATTCGCAGTCGGGCCACAGTGCCGACAACCTTATCGCCGCAAAGCCAAATGCACCCTGGAAAACCGATGCCGATCAGGATGGATTGCGTGTTCCCCATACGGCCGTATTTGTCTGTGATAGGTTTCCCATTGAGAACAAGGGCGAGAACGGCGAGCAGGAGAGCCACTTCACCATTACGCTCGCGAATCAATCAGTGGAGCCGGACGCGAACTTGGTTCGCTTTCGAATCTCTGTCACCGATAGCGCGAAGCCGGACGAGAAAAGTCTCTTGCCCAGTATCGTTCGTGAGGTGTTGTCGCTTGCCAAGGAAAAGCGGAGCGAGTCGCAGTTGCAATTGTTGCGAGATTATCAGCGGTCGGTGGATCCCCAAATTGTTGTGCAGCGTGAAAGGATCGCGATTTTGACGGGGCGTTCGACGGCTGCACCGGCTGTGAAAACACTGGTCATGAAAGCGGTCGCCAAGCCGCGTGAGACGCACGTTTTCCTCGGTGGAAATTTCATGGCGCAGGGGGACATCGTGACGCCCGGGGTGCCCGACGTGTTGCCGCCGCTGAAAGAAGACGCATCGCCCAATCGCCTGTCGTTCGCCAAGTGGCTCGTCTCACCGGAAAATCCGTTGACCGCGCGAGTCGCCGTCAATCGAGCGTGGGAACAATTCTTTGGGCGCGGGATTGTCGCGACGAGTGAGGACTTTGGCACACGCGGAGAACGGCCGAGCCATCCTGAACTGCTCGATTGGCTCGCGACCGAATTCATCCGCCAAGATTGGAGCGTGAAGTCGCTGCATCGGTTGATCGTCACGAGTGCGACCTATCGACAGTCGGGCCGTGTCACGCCGACGTTGCAAGAAAAAGACCCCAACAATCGACTCTTCGCGCGGGGACCGCGCGTCCGACTGGAGGCCGAACTCATTCGCGATCAAGCCCTGGCTGTGTCGGGTTTGCTCAGCCGCAAAATTGGCGGGCCGAGCGTGATGCCGCATCAGCCGGACGGAATTTGGAGTCGTCCTTATAGTGGTGAGAAATGGATGCCGAGCGAAGGAGCGGACCGTTATCGGCGTGGCTTGTACACATACTGGAGACGGACGGCACCGTATCCCTCGTTCATGAGTTTCGACGCACCAAGTCGAGAGGTGTGTGTCGCCCGGCGTCCGCGCACGAACACGCCCCTGCAAGCCTTGACGATCTTGAACGATCCGGTTTATATCGAAGCGGCACAAGGGTTGGCCCGGCGAATGCTGTCGGAGGCCATTGCGAAAGATGCCAAAGCGACCGCACTAGAGACATCGGACAACGACCGGGCGGAGTTCGGCTTTCGATTGTGTCTCTCGCGGCAACCGACTGTGGGCGAAGTGGCTCGCTTGGTGGAACTGTTTCGAGCGGAACGGGGTCGCTTTCAGAAGGACGCGATGGCAACAAAGGCGATGCTCGGCTCGGCCGCTGGTGCGGCCAACGTTGACCAGCCGTCGCTGGCGGCTTGGACGGTCGTGGCGAACGTGCTGTTGAACCTGGATGAGTTTTTGACGCGGGGTTAAGGAATTGGTCCGAATTAGCTTCCCGATTTGATTTTTCATGCCACCGGTTAATGCGACTATATCCCCTGGCTGCGCGGCGCGGCTAACCGACTGTTGCGAAACCGCGAAGTTAATTCGGGCCGAATCCAAAAGGGGTCGTTCATCGTCAGGCCACAGGTCCGACCTATGATTGCGGTTTTGCAGGAGAAAATTGCGGACTTCCGCCAGGACAATGGCTAACACGTTGACCTGATTCGACTTGGGTGGTTATGGGCAGATGAATCAAGTTTGGTTTTTAGGGTGGCCATGTCGGTGGGTTGGAAAAAACCGGTCCGTTGTGCCAAGTCTGAGGTTGGATAGCGGAGCGGAGCGTGTATCATACAGATGCGAGCGGACCGCCGAGTTGGCAAACGGCGTTTTGGTCCGTGTAACCCTGCGAGTTGTTTTAGTCTCACCACTTGGAACAGAGGAGAACTCCCCATGAAGAAGTTGTTGGCGATAATGCTGGGCGTGACGTTGGCTTTCGGCGGTTCGGCCGCCTATGCGGCGAAGAAGGCGAAGCCGACCTCGCCCGAAGATGCGTTTAAGAAACTCGATTCAAACGGCGACGGCAAATTGAGCCTGTCGGAATTTTCCGCCAGCGTCAAAGACGCCACCAAGGCGGGCGACGCTTTCAAAAAGCTCGACAAGAACAACGACGGCTTCCTCGATTTGGAAGAGTTCAAGGCTGGAATGGAAATGAAGAAGAAGAAAACCGTCTAACGATTTCGCGTTCGTGGACTTAAAACGGTTTCGTTTATTCATCATCCCAAAGGTCGTCCTGAAATCAGGACGACCTTTTTTTACGTCCGCTGAACGTGTCAGGCATATGGCGGAAATTCAGACCTACACCGTGCGATCCTTTGACGATCCTCGCCTGGGGCGGGAACGTTGGGATGAAATTCTGCGCTGCGGAACAACCAACGTTGTCTGTCTCACATGGCACTGGCAAAAAACGTGGTGGGAAACTTTCGGGCGGGGCGAACTGCTGATTGTGGTCGCGGAGAAAAACGGTGTGCCCGTCGCGCTCGCGTCGTTGATGGCGATTGATGGAATGGTTTATTTTGTCGGATCGAAGGGGAGCGATTGCCTCGATTTCAGCGGGGATGTTTCCGATCCTGATGTCCTGTACGCGATTCTCATCACGGCCCGAGAACACGTGAGTGGCTTCATCGGGTTCAAGTTCTGTTTTGTACCTGAATATTCTCCGACCGGTCGGTTGCTTGAACAGATTTCTGAGCGTCTTGGTTTGGCCCATTGTCTGCGGGACGAATGGGTGACGCCGGTCGTCGATCTCTCGAAAAATGCGGCCGAGGTTCAGGCCAAACTTCAGCGGAGTCTGCTGCGTCGCGAGAACTATTTTCGCGAACAGGGCCGTTTTGACGTGCAAGTCGAAACGGAATCCGTTCGCATCGAGCCGTATCTGGCGGAGTTTTTTCACTTCCACCAAACTGAATGGGAGACCAAGCAGATTGAGAGCGAACTAGCGACACCGCCCCAGCGTGCGTTTCTCACGCGAGTGCTGGAAGCAATGGCGAAGGAAGGCTTTGCCAGAATGTTGCGGCTCGAATGGGAGGGGCAGTTTCTGGCGGCGGAGTTCGCGTTTTACTATCGGGGGACACACTTCAGCGCGCCGTGGTGTTATAACATCGCGTTTGCCAAACGTTGCCCCGGCCATGTTCTGTTGCGACAATCAGTCCTGGCAGCGGTGGCGGCGGGCCTGCACACGTATGACCTGGGGTTGGGCGATCAAGAGTACAAGTTCCGCCTACCTGTCCGGACTTTTCTCAGTCAGACCTGGGGGCTGTATCGGCCCGATGCGTGAGGCCTGACCCCGCGCGACAAGGATCCATTTGACTTCTCTCGGCCGCCAGACTTTACTTGGCCTTCGCCAACAGTTCTTCGAGAAGTTTGGCCACGAGAGCCGGATCGTCTTTTTTCTGAAGTTGCTCGATCCGCGTTTTCGGAACCTTTAATTTTTCCAGCGAGGTCACGATATGTTTCCAATGCCCTTGGCGGGCTTTCCCCTCAGCCAGGAACAACTCCGTCACACGCTCGCCCAACCGCTGCAACAGGATGTCCTCCTGATTGTCGTAATAGCGTTGGATTACTTTTTGCTGATACTTGGTACGGGAGGCTTCGGCCATGCTGGAATTCCTCAACGGGAAGTGAACGAAGGACCAAAATGCGCATGAGAGGTTTTATCGGTTGACCACCCGACAAAGCTCAAAAAATTTCGGCGGAGCTTAGAAATTTCGCCGGGGACAAATGGCTTTGCCCCCGGCGAAGGAGTTTTAAGTTCGGTTCTAAGATTGCGTCAGGAACGTGACTTACTTCGACTTTGTGTCGGTCTTCTTGGTATCTTTGGCGTCGTCTTTCTTGCTATCTTTCTTGTCCATCTTGGCATCGTCGGCCGGTTCATCCTTGGAGGCCTCGGCGACCAGGGCGTCGAGTTTCTTTAGTTGGGCGGCGGTTAAGACCTTGCGAATTTCGCCGTCTCGCTTGGCCTTGATATTGTCCATCGCCTCTTGGAGTTTGTGAATCTGATCGATGTAGGAATCTTGAATGCCGTAGATTTTTTCCTTTTGGGTGTCATCGACAATGTCCTTGAAGTACTTCGGGAGGGCGTGACGGACGGCCTTTGGTTCGTCCTTGGTATCGGCGGCCTTTTTGGTGTCGTCTTTCTTGGTATCGGTCTTTTGGGCGAACGCATTTGGGGTGAACATTAACCCACACGCCACCAACAAGAACATGCTCAGTTTCTGAATCGTGCTCATAACCAGTCCTCCTCGCAAGAAAATAGAAATGGGAAATTTTTTGGTAACGTCCGCCACACTTTTGGACGCCGTTCGTCATTATCGCGCCCCCAACGTGAAAGTAAAGTAAATTCTAGTAATTTTCTTGGACGTTTCGACAGATGTCCGCCCGCCGGTTGAGGATTTTGCCTATTCCTAGTATGTTGTGGGCTGTTCCCAAACAAAACAGGGGGCGATTTTCCCTTATTCTTGTACAAGGGGAACACCCTACTCAAAAACCTACTCAAAACTTGTCCGTCACTTGAAGGAGAAAATTTCATGGGCCTTTTCGATGGAAAAAAGGGACTCATTCTCGGCGTCGCGAATGATAACTCGATTGCCTGGGCGATTGCTCAGGAGATCATGGCGGGGGGCGGGATTTGCGGCTTTACGCACTTGCCCGACCGGCCCGATGATGAACGTCAGCGGAACCGCCGTCGGGTCTCGCAACTGACCGACAAGGCACCGAATGCGAAGTTCCTGATCCCGCTCGATGTGGCGAATGACGCCCACATTGCCGAGGTCATGGCCCATGCGAAACGCGAGTTTGGCGAGATTGATTTTCTGCTCCACTCGATTGCGTTTGCGTCGATGGAGGATCTCAAGCGGGACACGGTCGAAACGAGCCGCGACGGTTTCAAGATGGCGATGGAAATCAGTGCGTACAGCCTGATCGCCGTCACGAACGCCGCCAAGGACATTCTCTCGAAGCGGTCGGCGGTGTTGACGATGACCTATTTTGGCGGCGAGCGGGTCGTGCCGGGCTACAACGTGATGGGGATTTGCAAGGCGGCTCTCGACTCGGCGACGAAGTATCTGGCATACGATCTTGGTCCCCGGGGGATTCGCGTGAACGCCGTTTCGGCCGGACCGGTCCGCACGTTGGCGGGGCGTGGGGCAGGCGTGGATGACATGCTGGGCCTGTATGAGAAAATGGCACCGCTGGGCCGCAACATCACGCATGAAGAGGTCGGCCGGTCGGGGGCGTTCTTGCTGTCCGACATGTCCGACGGAATCACGGGCGAGATTCTCCACGTTGATTCGGGATATAACATCATGGGTTCGCCGGGCCGGATGCTGGATAAGGTCAAACCGGTGGCGTAAGTTGCGCACCGTTATTTTCCACTCGCTTCTAAAATGCGGTGTGTCGGCACGGGTCGTCCGGGGCGGAACGATTGTGTTTGCTCGCCGGAAACGGTGGCGTTGATTTTCGTACAGGCGGCGGCGACGGCGGCGCGAACGAGCGTCGTGAGGGTTTCTGGATCAATTGCAACGCGGGCGTTTACGATCACGTTGGCTTCTTGGACCTGACAGTTCGAGGGGAGCGAAAGTTCCGGTGATGAATCGCTGCTGACCAAATTCGCGACCCCGTAAAATCCTTCCCACAGTCCAATCGTTTTCAGGTGGGCCGTTTCGGCCCTTTGCTCGGCGAGCGATTTTTTCAGCCGCTCGATGATGTCGACGAGCAGCGAATCGAGTGCAAACGCCGCTGTTGCTTTCACAATCAGGCTGCTGTTGAGCCAGCCGAGTTCGGCCTCGCCTTCGGCATAAATGTCGTAATCGACGTCCATCAATCGTTGGCCGAATTTCCCCTTCTGCTCGACAAAATCGACGAAGGCGGGAAAACCGTCGCCCGACTTGGCTGACATGCGGAGGACGGGCATCCCTGGAAATTGTTCGTTCAACAGTTTCGTCAAGTTCTCGACGTTGGCGGGAGTGAGTTGATCGATCCGATTGATGACGACGAAATCGGCTTCTTCCAATTGCTTGCGAAAGATATAGGCCGCTTTCGGCGAGAAACCTGCGTCGGGTTCGTTGGCCAAAATTTTGGTACCGTGACTTGGCTTGAGCAAGACGCCGTAGGGTGCGACTTCAATCGGACGTTTGTAGATCTGTTGCAACGGGCGAATGACCGTCGCGACGAGGTCGGTGCAGCTTCCGACCGGCTCGGCGATCACGACGTCGGGCCACTGATCCTCTGCTAACTTTTCGACGGTCGAGGTCAAAGCGTTGAAGTTGCAGCAGAAGCATGAGCCAGGGACTTCGCCGACGTCGAAACCTTGCGAGCGAAGCGAATGCGTATCG
>JAYUFG010000093.1:0-2610 GCA_043738845.1 Planctomycetaceae bacterium | reverse complement strand
CGGGAAAATCGACTTTCGCGTTTTGAGTGTTCAGTTTTCGCACATGCGTTTTCCCGGCGTTTTTTGATGCTAGCAGAGATGTGTTAAGATCAATGGGCTCTGCCAGTGTTGCTTTGAATTTGGGCGACAGTCATCGGGGAATATTCGACGAACAACACGACCTTCAACAGTGGCACATAGCAAATTGAGACGGAGAATTATTTCGCGGTCGCGATCTTTTCAAACACGAGCGGCTCGTCGCTGAGGGGATTGCCGATGCGGATTGAAACCCGACCTTGCAAAAGGTCTTCAATCAAGTGACCAACAACTTCCTCACGCCAGCCGTGTGCGAGAATCGGCGGCGTTTCGTCACCATAACCAAGTCGAAATGCGATCAAGTCACGGACATCGCTGGCCGTCCCGACAATACTCGGAGCAAGATCGGCCGCGTGACAGATGCTTGTTAAGGCCGACGACAAAAACTGTCCTAGCATGTTGATCTGAGACGGAACTTCACGCCGGGGCGTGCGGGGAAGTTCCGCATCATCCAACCGCAATGCCCGCTCGACCGCATCGCCAATCAGCGGCAAGCTCCGTTTGAGATGGTCTCCTTCCATGCCGCGAACGGCTCGCATTTGTTTGGGATCTGCCGTTTTTCGACGGCCGAGTTCCACGATTAAATCGTCGCGAAGAACTCGTTTCGGCGGAAGATCACGGCGTTCGGCCTCGTCTTCGCGCCAACGCCACACTTCCCGCACGATGGCCATACTACGGGGCGATAACCCGGAGATTCCTGACACCCTGCGCCAGCGCTCTCTCGACCGGGCGGCCTCGACTTCACTTTGCCAAGTTTCCATCTCGGCGGACAACCATTCCATCCGTTTGAGATTCGTCAGCCGTTTGCAAAACACATCTCGAAGCGGGATTAAATGTCGCACATCCTCGAGCGCGTAATGAATCTGCTGTGGAGTAAGCGGCCGCTTGCGCCAATCGGTCCGCGTTTCCCCTTTTTGCGGCTCGACGCCGAGCACCTTCGTTAGTAGCGACCCATACCCGGCTGGATAATCCATCCCGACCAAACCCGCCGCAATCTGTACGTCGAAGAAATTCGCGGGCCGTTTTCCGACGGCCGTTAGCGAGAAGTTTAATTCCTCGCGACCGGCATGAGCCACCGTTTCATGTCCTTCCTCCGCGAGCGTTTCCCAAAACGGCGTCATGTCTCGCACCGCGAGCGGGTCGATCAGAAATTGCTGCTCGCGAGTGGCGACCTGGACCAGACACAGTTCACTGCGATAGGTGTGTTCGGAAACGAACTCCGTATCGAAGGAGAGAATGTCGGCTTTCCGTAACTCGTCGCAAATTTGGCGGAGTTCAGCATCGGTGGAAATAGTTTCGTGCGACAAGGGATGAGCAGCCGGTGGGAAAAGTTGGAGGGGAAATTGACTCTTGAATTGTCGCTTGGTCGTCTTTCGCTCCGCGAAAGGACGCATGGTCGCAGCGGTCTCTCACTGGCGACGGTCTACTTCTTGTCCTTCGCTTCTTCGTGTTCCTCCGCCGTAAACTTGCCGATGTACGGCTTTCCGGCGACCACACTTACGTTGAACAAACCAGTCACTCCTTTCTTATCGACCAGCTCGGCCATTTTTTCGTCCACCAGTTCAAAGCGGGACGATTTTCCGTCCTTCTCATCATCGAGCGGTTTGGCGGGTAGGGTAAAGGCGACCACATCCTTACCATCTTGCAGCTTTAGGACGATTTGCTTTTGTTCGATGGGAACGTTTTTCTCGGGCTTGTTATCAAGAATATAAATCGTCAAGCGGTGGGCCGCGTCCTCATGGACAAACTCGGCGTGATATTCCTCTTCACCCAACTCGACCAACACTCCCTTGTGCGGACCAGCGGAGGCACCATGATGATGGTGGTGCCCCTCTTCGCCCGCTTTCGTGGTCGCGTTCTTGCCTGGTCCATCGTCCTTCTTCGTTCCGCCGCCGCAACCCGATGCCGTCAGGATTAACATCAAGAAACCAATGCTCCAAACCGTCTGTATTGAGAAACGCATCAGGAACTCCCAAAGCCTTGTCAAACTAATCTGTATAATATCCGATCGCTAATCAAAAACTCTCGGTTCAAGAATCTTCAATCGGCCCATCCAGTGTAAGGTTAAAACGTAGTTTTGCAACCCGGCGAAAGCCAACGGCGGTGACCAATTTCAAACGCAAGTCGCCCTCACTATGGAAGGGTCGACAAACTGGTCTAGGTAAAGCATCGCGGGGAGGTTCTCATGGCTTAGTACCTGTCCAATTACTACTCCGTGATTTTAGGTTTGGGACGGATGGTGTAGTTCCATTGTGGGCAAATTTCGTGGCTTGTGAGTTGTAGGGCTCGAAATTCCGCCTTGGAAACTTTCAGCCCCGTCGCGTAGGTTTTATCAAAATACGTGGCGGTGACTTTCAAGCCGGTGGCGGTGGTCGTGCGTCGAATGAATCCCAGCAGAATGGCCAAGCTGCTTAACACCCAACCCCACCACGTCGCGGTGCTCTGGCTGAACAAGCGGTGTTCAATCGGATTCCACTTGAAAGTGCCGGGCGGGTAGTGGCACACAGAAATCTCCAAACCACTGTCGTCCGCGAA
>JAYUFG010000092.1:0-6888 GCA_043738845.1 Planctomycetaceae bacterium | reverse complement strand
CGGACTCAAGACGGGCCAAGTCATTGGTTCGACCAATCGTTATGGCGAAACGGCCCAGGACAATCCGATCCACCTGCAACAGGTCTTCGCGACGCTGTATCGCCACATGGGGATCGACCCTTTGAACGATTCGGTTCTCGACCCGATGGGCCGTCCGCAACACTTGGTCGATCACTCCGACGTTATTCGCGAGTTGGTCGGTTAGCTCTTGACGAAAAGAACAATCGAAATGCCGCAAGACGAGCGGGGGACGTAAGTCCCCTGTTTTCGTTTCAAGTTGTTCGTACTCGGCGAGAACAATTACCCCTCCAATAATCGGGCGATCTGTCCCGCCAATTCTTCCACGCTAATTTCCTTGACCAAAAACTTCTTTTCGCGACTCGTCTGCCCCGACAAAAGTTCCACTTGTGATTTTCGCAGTGAAAGTTCTTTACAGAGAACACGAACCACCGCGTCATTAGCTTTCCCTTTTTCGGCAACTTGTGTGACGGCTACTTTCAGATGGCCATTGTGTTCGCCTGCGATTTGGTTCCGTCGCGCACCCGGCTGTACACGCACGAGCAAAATCACGCCCAGGGAATGGTGTTCGAGTTGAATCATTGGGCTTCTCGATGATCGACGGGGAAACTAGGGTTCTCAACTTAAGAAGACGCTGCCCATTGCTCAGTTGCCGGTTTCAAGTCGTTTCGTCCGATTCTTTCGTGTTTCCGACAACTGTCCAGTTGGCCCGCAAAGATGGAACAATCGCCACAAACAGCCACTTCATTTTCATTTCTGGCCGGGATCGAATTGAGTGGTAGAATTCCCTTGGTGGTGAAAGGTTGACCTTTATCAACGGGCCAACGAGGCGGCCAGCCTCTGTTCGAGAATGCCGCCACAGCTTAAAATGGAAGGTACCTCTCATGTTTGCGTCTGCGCTCTTGAGTATCGGCGGCGGCTCCTTGGACCTCGACGGCGTTTTACGGTCGAGCGTTTCCACTCCTGTTTTTCAGCGACGGTATTATATGCAAGGCATTGATCGCCTCATCGCCCGAGACATTATGAAAAAATCGCTGCACTGCGCGATGCCTTTGCAAATGCTGGCCGATGTTGAACGAGAACTGATCGAGTCGCACATCAGCGGAATGCCCGTCGTTGAACAGGGCCGCTTGGTCGGGATCATCAGCCGCAGCGATGTTGCCCGAGCACAGGTTCTCAGTGACGAACTCGACGGCCAGGTTTTCGACGAATTGCATTGGGATTCTCAGGCCGACGGTTTTCATCATTCGATCAATACGACGACCAAGGATTTCGCGGGCTTTCGCGAACGCTACAACAAAATGCGGGTCAAGGACGTGATGCGAACGCAGGTGGTGACCTGCACGCCGGAAACGTCGGTCGTGGATCTTTCTGCGGCGATGATTCGCCATCATATCCATCGCATGATTGTGGTTGAAGGAGAAAAGCCGGTCGGCATCATTAGCAGCCTTGATCTGGTCGAGTTGGTTTCCAAGTCGGCGGGCTAAATTAAGACCATAACTTCGTAGACGCCACGCCCCTTGTACAAGCTACAAGGTCCGTACAGTAATCCCAACGACTTGCACTCTACGTCAGATCACGATGCAATAGATGCAGGCGGAGTAGGTTCAGTGTTTGTTTTGCGGCCCGGGGCTTGAGAAGTTCCGGATGAGCGGCGAACGGGGCTGATTTAACGGTCACGCCCGCAGACGTTGCGAGGGCAAAATGACACAGGCCCGGCTCGCTTGCATTGGGATCGAAGAGTGGAAAGGCACCGACCGCCAAACCAAAATCGGCGGCGAACTTTTCGCGACAGCGGACCGCCATTTCTCGGGCGACCTCTGGTCCGGAAGGAAATTTCTCGGCAAAAGATTGCGAAGTGCCATCGAGCGTTTGAGACAACGCTTGTTGATTCGGGACGACGATTCCGCCACGAAAAGCACTTCCTCCGCTGGCTGCTGCGCCCAGCCAAGACGCCAATAGACCGAGCGTTCCCCACTCGGCCGTGGCAACCGTTTTGCTCTGTTTGTTAAGCTGTCGGACGACGGCATGTTGCAATTCGTCGTCCTCGCTGCCAAAAACGAGCGTTCCCAAACAGTCGTGAATCGTTTGAATCGTCGGCTGCATCACCACTTCGCACATTTCGGCGGTTGGCTCGGCCGTCGTGATCCTGAGCGTGATTGTCGCGCCGCTCACGGTGATGCCGACCTGGGGATAACGACCGCGACGAATCAAGTCGGGCAGCATTTTTTCCAAATCGCTTTCGCCCACGCCGAAACACTTGATCAGTTTGTGCCGAATGACGCGAATCTCTCCACCGATCAAACTGCGAATTTGGCCCACCACCGTTTGCTCCCACATCTCTTTCATTTCCGCCGGAACGCCGGGCAACGCGAAAATTCGTGAGCGATGTTCTGTCGAAATCAGGTCGAGATCGACACCGGGAGCGGTGCCGTGCGGATTGGGAATGATCCGGCTACCCTTGGGAAATAGGGCTTGCACCCGATTTCGTTCGGGCATTTCGCGACCGCGACGTTGAAACAACCCGACAAGCCAGGCGAGTGTTGCTGCGTCCTGGACCAGATCAACTCCTGCGACGGCGGCCAAGGCGTCCCGCGTGAGATCGTCGGCGGTCGGTCCTAATCCGCCGGTGGCAAATACGAGATCGGCCCGTTCGCCAGCGGTGCGAATGACGCGAATGTTGGCGTCGAGGTCGTCGGCGACCGTCGTATGATAAAGGACGCGAACGCCGAGTTCGCCCAGCCGTTGGCTGAGCCATTGGCTGTTCGTGTCAAGATTCTGACCGCTAGTCAGTTCGTCACCGATGGAAATGATTTCAGCGTGCATAGGGGAAGGTGGATAAACGAGAAACAGAGCAGTGGTTGAGTTGCGCGAGGGTGTACACTCAATAAGCGCGAAACGATGTAGGCAGGATGGATTTTGGTTTTGTTTCGATGCGGCAAATTATACCACAGCGACGTTCGGGAACGGCGTGATTCGTTCAGCCGCTACACCCATGATTGTGCCAGCCGATTTTCCAGCCCGGTTCACCCGTCGGCGTTCGCCGTTAATGGCTGATTGGCGTACTCGCTGGTGTTTTCCACCTGATTGCCCTCTTGGTCGGTCGCCGATATACTAAAATTGTCGTGCGGCTGTGGCGGTCATGGGGATCGTCAACGGTGTCGTGCGGGTCGAAATAGATGAGGTAGACTGTGTCCATCGTGCGCGTCGGTTCGAATCAAATGTTTGCGGATGGTTGGGAAACTGCGTTCAGCAGCAAGAAAAAGTCAGGGGGCACGGCGACCGCCAAGGGCAAGCCTGCCAAAAAGCTGGCGAAAAACACGGCCAAAAAATCAACCAAGAAATCGGCTAAAAAAACGGCCAAGAAGAAGAAAAAGTAACTTCGACAAAGAAGCTTTTTCGCAAGCGTTGTGGCCTGAAACTGCTTGATTCCGCGTTCAAACCCCCGCCGACCCAGTGGGGGTTTCGCGTTTAACGACGTTCTCGCGCCGTCATTTCGCGATCGCCGCGTGAAACAAGAAACGTCCGAACAGTTTAGCTGCCGCAAGTGAATCGTCTCTCTCTAGTTTTTTTGGCAGACGGATTCGGCTGGTTTTTTCGGTATTCTTTGCGAGCTTTGCGCCTTGGCGTGAGATTCTTTTGCCCGCCACGAAGCGATAAAGTTTCACGCCAAGGCGCAAAGTTCGCGAAGGTTAAATTCATTCTAAAGCCAGCGATTTCCGACAGCGAAGCCACGGCAAACAGAGTTCGCGTTTCCAAAACACGCAAGGAGATCAGCAGTTGCTTCAGACAGGAAAACAGTTACGTAGCTTCTCACCACGGAATTCACAATTTTGCGGAGTTCGTCACACGACGGGGCGTGTGCAGCGTGCGAACGTCGATGACCTTCATGCCCGCGCGAAGGGCCGACTCAATTCCCGGATCGGTGTCTTCATAGACCAAGCATCGATCGGGCGGCACGTTCAAACGACGGGCCGCTTCCAGAAAAATGTCCGGCTCGGGCTTGTGACGTGAGACATCTTCACAACAAACGACCGCGTCAAACCAGTCGAGGCATTTCAGGTGGAGCAAAATTCCTTCGCAAATTCGCCGCATTCCACCGGTGGCGACCCCCAAGGGACGATGGCCTCGCTCTTGCTGCGCAATCGCGATCACTGGTTCGACGGGACGAATTAAGTGCAGCATCTGCTCGAAGCGAATTTCTTTGTCGTGCGACATAATCGTTGGATCGACGGAAAGTTGCTGCTCGCGAACTAACCTTTCGGCGACCTTTTGCGTGGGCCAGCCACCCATCGCATAAAACTGATCTTCCGTCATCGTCGCGCCGAGCGGAGAGATCGTTTCGGCCCAGGCTTCGTAATGGGCAGGCATGGTGTCAGCCAATGTCCCATCGCAATCAAAAATCAACGCATAGGGTTCCTGCACGACAACTCCGATTTGGCTCGAACGATGAACTTGGCGAACTTGAAAAAACAACGAAATGGCCACATTACAGCCGAATTTGCCAGTATTTGGCGGTGCCCAACAATGTATCAAATCGGCCGTGTTTCCGAATAGGGTAACGACTTTCTATCCCTGCTCGTTTTCCGCCTGACTTGAACACAGGCCGGTTTTCGGGGATATTCAGGACGCAGATTCTTGTCGATCAACCCTACAGAAAGTCGTAATCCCATGAAAATCCAGGCGATTCGCGAACAACGGCCAGGCTTGTATAGTGTCGAATTGCGGACGGCCAAATGGGTCGAAATGGTCAAATGGTATCGGGAAATTTTGGGGTTGAAGGTTTTGGTTCGCGTGATCGACGATGGATATGCCTTGTTAGAAGCGGGCGAAACGCGAATTGCCCTGATTTCGCGAGAAACGCCGGGGCCACTTTCGGCCCGGTGGAGCTTGGGTTTCGAGGTCCACAATTTGGACTCCACCGCTCAACGGCTGACGGACAGCGGTTGGGAAGTTTCGCGTCACGAGCGGACGGCGGAGGGATTTCGAGAAATCGTGACACTTGATCCCGACGGAAATCGGATTCGGCTGTTTGCTTGGCCGGAAATGGTGTGACACGACGCACGAATTGTCGGCCCCAGGACAGGAGGGTGTCGGCAGCTTGACGAAGAAGCGGGAAACTTGGCCAAAAGGAGTTTTCTTGGCCAAGCTGGGGGAAATGCGACGAGTTTACACGGTATTTTTCGCAGTCGAACAAAAAGTTTTTTTAGGGGCTTGTTGCTTAGCAAAACACCTGTATAATCCGTGACCCGCCCAGCCCGATTGAGAAAAAAGCGTGACAGAGGTGGCGAAGATTGGGGTTATCAGCCGATAAAAAATCTTCGCTCGTCGGAGTTGACAGTCGGGGTGCCCGACTGATAGAGTGGTTCCTTGCGATGTGGTTTAGGGTCTTGGTGGTTAGAGGCCGAATTCGCGCCTGGGTTGAGTGCCCTGCGTGAGCGAGTTCCGCCTCTGTCCATAGGACAGCCAGGTCGCCGCTTCCGTTATTGGATGCGGCGATTTGCGTTTGATCTTTGACAATTTGGTAGTGGTATGATTGGCATCTTGTAAGAACGATTACAAAGAAAAGCATCTGCAGAGATGCGTTAAGTAAATTGTTCTAGAGCTCTTAGCATACTAGCGCATTGCGGTCTTTGGATTGCTACAGCCTTCGGGTTGTGGTGGTTTCGGGATTGTGATGGCGTTAGTGTTGGAAATAATTCGTTACCACCTGCTCGTGGTGTCGGCGCGCTTGCCGGCGAGGACGGGCGGGTGAACGTGGTTTGATAGAATGTTATTCTTGGATTTCGATCCGAGGGTGA
Source organism: Planctomycetaceae bacterium (assembly GCA_043738845.1). GTDB lineage: Bacteria > Planctomycetota > Planctomycetia > Pirellulales > DASRSE01 > DASRSE01. Next base: position 1,069 of record JAYUFG010000092.1, on the reverse strand, counting down.
GATTCATGTGGTCAAGCTACTAAGGGCGCATGGGGGATGTCTTGGCGTCAGAAGGCTTTGAAAGGCGTGGAAGACTGCGATAAGCTCGGGGGAATTGTCAAACGAGTGTTGATCCCGAGATTCCTGAACTGACTTGTACTGAATCCATAGGTGCAAGTGGCCAACCCGGAGAACTGAAACATCTCAGTATCCGGAGGAAAAGAAAGAAAAATCGATTTCCTCAGTAGCGGCGAGCGAACGGGAAATAGCCCAAACCACGACGGTTTTCCGTCGCGGGGTTGTAGGGCCTTTCACATGAGAGTTAAAAACAACCTGTTAGCGGAACATTCTGGAAAGTTTGTCCATAGAGGGTGACAGGCCCGTACGCGACAATAGCGTTGTCTCTCGAAGGGTACCTGAGTAGGTCGAGCCACGTGGAATCTCGACTGAATCTACGGGGACCATCCCGTAAGGCTAAATACTCTCTGACGACCGATAGTAAACTCAGTAGGGCGACTGAAAGATGAGAAGAACCCCTGCTAGGGGAGGAATGTGAACCTGAAACCATGCGCCTACAAGCGGTCGGAGCACTATGATCCTTAATTGGATAATGTGTGACGGCGTGCCTTTTGCATAATGATCCGGCGAGTTGTCGTTAGCGGCCCGGTTAAGACCTTAAGGGTCGAAGCCATAGGGAAACCGAGTCTGAATAGGGCGTTAGTCGCTAGTGGCAGACGCGAAACTGCACGATCTACCCATGAGCAGGCTGAACCGCGGGTTATACCGCGTGGAGGGCCGAACCCGTCTGGGTTGAAAACCGGTGGGATGACTTGTGGGGAGGAGTGAAAGTCTAATCAAGCGCAGAGATAGCTCGTTCTCTCCGAAATAGCTTTAGGGCTAGCCTTGACTTACTACGCACCGGGGGTAGAGATACTGAATCGGCTTGAGGGTCTTCCCAGACTACTCTGCTGAACCAAACTCCGAATACCGGTGCGACTATCTCAGGAGTCAGTCCGCGAGGGATAAGCTTCGCGGTCGAGAGGGAAACAACCCAGACCATCTGCTAAGGTCCCGAAGTAGTACTTAGTCA
>JAYUFG010000091.1:0-6897 GCA_043738845.1 Planctomycetaceae bacterium | reverse complement strand
CCAGCGGAGCGAGATAGTATTCCGCCATCCACTCGGCGAGCCGCATCATGGCGGGTGACAGGAGCCTGTGTTGATCGACGAGGCGGGTGATTTCTTTCAATTTCCGCTGGCCGATCCGCCGCGTTTCCAACTTCACGCAATAACCGGTGCTCGGTTTGTTTCCTTGGCCGAAGGGAACGAGTACTCGACGACCCGGCTCTAAATCGTCTCGCAACTTGTCGGGCACGCAATAATCATACACCCGATTCGGTCCGCTGGAAAAAACGACCGAAGCGATCAAGTGTTCGCTTTGGTCATCCTGATCCCAGGGATCGGGCGAAGTATCGAAAAGTGAATTTTGAAGTGCCATAGAAACTACGAACAAGTGTCGCAATTTCACTTGCGATAAGCGGCGAACGCGAACACATAGCCCGACCGGCCATTAGACATTTTCCGCCCAATTCTGTCTAATGGCCAATCGTTCTGCACCCATAATTTCCGCATTCCGTTTTTTCCTGCTCATGCGTCTTGGCATCCTTGGCGGCACTTTCGATCCGATCCACTTCGGCCATTTACTGTTGGCGGAATTCTGCCGTGAGCAGTGCGCACTCGATCAAGTCTGGTTTGTTCCGGCGGCCGTTTCGCCGCACAAACAGGGGCAACTGGCGACGGCGGCTGAACAGCGTGTGGAGATGCTCAAGCTGGCAATGGGTGGCCATGAGGCATTTCACGTTTGGCCGGGCGAACTCGAACGGGGCGGAGTGAGTTATACCGTCGAGACGCTCGAGCAACTCGTGGCGGAAGATGCCACTCGCGAATTGTTTTTCTTGATGGGTGCCGATTCGCTGGCCGATTTGCCAACCTGGCGAAATCCCGAACGGATTTGCGAATTGGCTATTCCGGTCGTCGTTCGCCGCACCCCTTCGCCGGAGCCAGATTTTTCCCACGTCGCCAACTGGGTTTCGGCCAAGCGACTTGACATCATTAAACGCTCACAGGTCATCCTGCCGCTGATTGAATTGAGCAGTCGCGAAATCCGCCGCCGCATTTCCGCCGGGCACAGCATCCGCTATCAAACGCCCCGTGCGGTCGAGATGTACATCGCCACGCACGGTTTGTATCGTCAATAGTATCGTACCGCTGCGAACCTATTTTCCTTTCTTCTTCGCCTGATTTTCTTTGGTGAGCGTTTGCAAATAGGCCAGCAGGTCGGCGGCGTCCTGGGCGGAAATATCGCGGAGGACAAGTTCCGGCATCATCGACTTCTTTTGCGGAACAAGTTGTTCAATTTCCGCAGCGGGAATTCTAATCAACTCGTTCTTCGCATCTTTAAGGGTGATCTGTCGGTCGGTCTTTTCGATCAAGAACCCGGCGTACACCTGCCCTTGTTTCGTCTCGGCCAAGTAGACGATGAACTCCGGAGCGATGGCCTTCGACGGATCAAGGATCGTTTCCAACAGAGCGTCTTTGGCGTACTTCGTGCCAATCGTACTAAGGTCGGGGCCGACGTTGAGTCCCTTGCCGTTGGCCGCGTGACAGTTTTTGCACTGAGCGGCGGAACTCTTGAAGAAGATTGACTCTCCGCGAGCGACCTCTCCCTTCATCGCCATAATCTCTTCGGCCTTGATCGCTTCGCCCAGCCGTTTCGGCCGGTCTTTTTCCGGAACGAATTTTTCAAACAATAAACGGACGTTTGCGTCGGTGTGATGAGTCACCTTGGAGATCACATCTTTTTGAAATTCAGCGGGAAGGGTTTTGGCGTCAATGGCCTTTAACAGGAGCAACGCCCCGCCGGTCGAATCCATCATCCGCTCAGCCGTCTTTTTGCGAACGGGCATCTCGAACCGTTCCGTGGTGAGGACGTTGTTCAGGGACTTCGCATCTTGCATGTCAACAAGTGCCATGAGGGCCGACTCACGAACCGGTTCCGTCTTTTCATCCAGAAGAATTCGCAGAGTGTCGAGCGTGCCGTCGGCTTTGAGTTGCGTTAATGTTTTGATCGCTTGTTGACGAATTTCCGGCTTACCTTGGCCCGCTTTGGCAATAGCAGCCACATCGGCACCGAGTTTTGATAGGCCGTTGTCACCCGCCACGGTGAGCATCGTCGATTGCAGCTTTTCGTCGGCCAGCAATTTTTTGAATATCGCGAGTGAACCGTCGTCTTGAGCGATGGCTTTCCAACTGCCCGACAGGTTCCCGCCGAGCCGTTCCAGCGCGTGTTTGCGTAGTTCGGCCGAGGCGGTCTCTTTGGCGGCCAATTGCAAAAGGCTTTTTCCGGCCTCGGGCGCGTCGATGGTGCCCGCCATTGCGAGGAGCGTTTCGGTCGCTTTCTCGTCCGCACCCTCGGCGGTGAGTTTCGACGTAAGCAACTGCGTCGCAGCTTGTGGATTCAAAAGTTGCAGTAGACTGATTTGCTTGAGTCCCATGGTTCCCGACTTGGTGAGGGCCTCGTACAACTGCGGCTTACGATCGGCACAGGCGATGTTAATTGCTTCGAGCATGTAGCGGTCAGACCCGTCGTAACGGGCGGCGATTTTGGCTAGGGTCGCTTCGGCGGCGAGGCCTTTAATGGTGCGAATTGCCAGCAACACCTCGCAAATAACTTCCGGAGAGGAATCGTCCGCCATGTTGAGAATTGCATTCGAATACTCGGATTCGTGTCGGCGCAGAATTCGCACCGCTAACGCGCGAAACGCGCTGTCGCTGTGTTTCAATTGCTCCACCACTGGCACACGCCCCGCCCCGCCGATCCGATCCATCACCCACATCGCCCGTGCGGCAAAATTGTGGTCTGCATTCGAGAGCAACGGTTGCAGAGCGGGAATGCTCTTTACCCCTTCGGTAATCAACCGTTCGCGGGCCAGATACTGGGTCGCCAAGTTCGGGCTTTTCAAACCTTCAATCGCATCGGGAATGTTCGAATATGGCCCCGGTTTTTCGTGGCGGGCAAGTTTTTTCCCTTTGGGCGTGAGCTTGAAAATTCGACCTTGGTCGGGATTATTGTAACCATGACCGCCTACACCGCCGTCGTACCAGTCGGCAATATAAATGCTGCCGTCGGGTGCGGTGCAAACATCGACCGGGCGAAAGTATTTGTCTCCGCAGGTCATCATTACTTTTTGCGAACCCTTCATGCCGAAACCCGATTGTTCGTGAGGATAAGCCCGAACCTCGGCGGGGCCTGGATCGCAATGGAACGGCATGTTCTTGTAGGCTGGGCCAAAGGCGTCTCCTTCATAAAAGCAAATTCCAGCGGGCGAACCGAAACCGGTCATGATCGTGCCGGGAACATTGCCCGGGATGTATCCGCGAAAGTGCCACGCTTCGCGATAGGGAGTTCCCGTCGGAACTTTCTTATCAACGTCCTTCTTGTCCATCGGTGGACCACCGAACCAGCCATAATTGCCCCCTTCCATGATCCAGCAAATACGAGTGCTAAAATTGCCGTCGTTGTCGTTGTCGCTGCAATAGGGGACGCCGAACGAACTAACGCAGATTTCGTAAGGATTGCGGAAATTGACGGCGACGGTTTCGAGTTTGCTGCCGTCGAGTTCGCCCCGCAACATGGCGCCCCATTTGTATTCCATTTTGGAACCGTCGGTGCCGGTCACTTTGAAACCTTGATCGCCGTGGGACATCCACCATTTGTGGTCGGGACCAAGAACGAGGCTGTGCGCACCGTGATCGTGATTGTGACCACCGAAACCCGTGAGGAGTTTTTGGGGCGGGCCATCGGCCTTCAAATCGCCATCTTTGTCTTCGTAAACCCACAGGTCGGGACTCGTCGCGACGTACACTTTGTCGCCCGCCACACAGACGCTCATCGGGCAAAAGACGCCATCGGTGAAGACGGTCATTTTGTCGGCGTGGCCGGTTCCCTTGGTGTCTTCGAGAACCTTGATTTTGTCGGCGGGGGGATTTTTTGCCTTGCCCCGATAGAATTGGATTTCGGCCACCCACACGCGGCCCTGCGAATCGACATCAATCGCGGCCGGATTGGTAATCATCGGCTCCGACGCGAACAGAGAAACCTCGAAATCTTGATCGTTCAATTTGATGAGCTTGAGTTGTTCGTCGGCCGGTTTTTGGGCGAACGAAACCTGAGATACGCTTGTCAAACTAAGACTAGCGCAGAACAACACCAGCAAAAGACGACGCAACATGAGGTATTCCTTGAGCGAAGATCGGGCGAATACAAACGGGAGGGATCAACAGAGGAACCGCGTGAAATCGAAAGCCGCAGCAGCAACGAAAGGCGGGGCCGCCGGGCATGAATCAATTTTACCAAGCCTATTATAGATTGCCTCAGGTGGGTTCCGCAACGACTAAAAAAGTACCATTTTACGGTAGTAGGCGTGTGGTTAAAAACATCGAGAGGAGAATTGGCGTATTGTGTGTTAAGGAACAGTCCCGAAATAACTTCCCGGTTTTGCGATCTTAGGTTAGCAGCGACGCGTAGAGGCTGTTACTTTTTTGAACTTTTGGTAGTGGGTCAGTCTAATTAACCAGTTTTTTTCGGTCGGGTGTTGTAGTGCAATTCCGGCAGTAAATCCACCATTTCTTCAATCGTCCACATGTGATCGGTAATCCCGGCTTTGAGGGCTGGCGTCATCCGCAAGGTTTGGTGTCGCCGCACAAAGTTATGATACATGAACATGATTGCGACCGAGAAGGCCAGCATTTCAGCTTTCTTACTGAATGCGTTCGTCAAGCGTGTATACCGCCGGTTCTGCATCCGAATGTTCAGGTTTTGGCGTTCCGCGTAGGCCGTTGAAACCAAATTCATATCGGGGTTGCCGTCAATCTGTCGCTTCTTGGTGCCAAGGCACTTCGCGGGGCTATAGCTGCGCTCGGGCGACTTTTCTTCCCCGTACTGCTTGATGAGCATGGCGTAATCGACGTTCCCGCCCATGTATTCCTCGATTGCCTCCAGGTAGACATTGTTTCCGTCAGTCGTGACTTGAACGCGATGCGAGAGCCGTTCCGACACATCACGAATGAACATGTGGGCATTGGCCGCGTCCCGTGCGCCAAGTTGCCAGCTAACGATGAGTTTGGTTTCCGCATCCATTGCGGTCCAATTCCAAATCGAACCGATTCCCGGCTCGCCCCGCATTGCATCGGGCACGTTTTTTGCTTTGCAGTAACAGAATGCCCAAATCTCATCCATTTCAAGCCGTTTGCATTTTAGGTTTCGCAACACCTTATCCTGAAATTGCAGGCAGGCGTCACCCAAATCGCGGGTGAGCTTTTGAATCGTGTTCTTGGAAATGCCAGTGATTCGCACGGTTGCCCGGATCGAGCAACCATCGACAAGGCAGCGAATCACGGCACAACGCTGGTCTTTGGTGAGTGTTTTCATATAACCCCATTATGCTTGAGCGGTCAAGAATTGTCAATGTGCTTGCCGACATTTATTTGACAATGCTTACCGGCAAGCATATATTAGTAATTGTCGGCAAGCAACCCTTATCCAAGGAATACATCATGAGTTCTGAATCGGCAGATTTGACTATGAAAAAATTGGCGTCCGAAGGCGGCAAGGCACGAGCCGCCGCATTGACGAATCAAGAGAGGTCGGATATTGCAAAAAAAGCCGCCGATGCGAGATGGGCTTTACCAAGGGCCACACATGAGGGCGAGTTGGAGTTGGGTGGAATTAAAATTCCATGTGCCAATCTCGACAACGGACTTCGTGTTCTCACACAGAGCGGCTTTATGGTGGCCCTGGGACGTGCGAGGCAGGCGAAGGGTCGCCAGTATTATGATGGTGACGTCAACATGCCAGCCTTTTTGACTGCAAAGAACCTTAAACGATTTGTCCCAAAGGATTTAGCAGTGACGTCAAGCCAAGTTGAATTTCGCACACTGAAGGGGACAAAGGCTTTTGGCTATCCAGCCGAATTGCTGCCAAAGGTTTGCTACGTTTTTTTGGACGCCAAAGAGGCATCGGAATTGTCCGGCAACCAAGAGCATATTGCGATTAGGGCAAAAATTCTCGCTCGTGGCCTCGCACATGTCGGAATTATTGCCTTAGTGGATGAGGCGACTGGATACCAGGACGTACGTGATCGGCTGGCACTGCAAGAGATTTTGGACCAATACCTTCGCAAGGAATTCGCAGCTTGGGCCAAAAAATTTCCAGATGAATTTTATAAAGAAATTTTCAGGCTTCGAGGATGGAAATGGTACGGTATGAAGATTAACCGCCCTCAGTGTGTGGCGAGTTACACAACTGAGATTGTGTATTCGCGTCTTGCACCTGGATTAGTTATGGAGCTTCAGAAGAGGAATCCGGTTCTTGACTCTGGACGCCGGAAAGGACGGCATCATCAATTGCTAACCGACGAAATTGGCGATCCTGCGCTTGCACAGCACTTGTATGGAGTGATCGGACTGATGCGAACATGCGACGATAAGGATTGGGCGGGATTTATGAAGCTACTAAACCGGGCTTATCCCAAGAAGGAAGATCGTCCGCTGTTTAAGAACCTGGAGTTTTAGCCCACCGACTCTCCGCCGCTTTCTTAGCGATTGCCTTCCGTTTGGCTGGCGTCAATACCGCCGCTCTAGCCTTGCCACCCTTTAATCCACCCAGCCGACCCAGCGCAACCGCCGCTGGGTTTTTTTGTGGCTGTTCGGGTTTCGTTTCGGCGTCCGGCGCGACCGCATCGAGGATCGACCGGGCGAGTTGCTGGGTATCTTTCTGCGTCGGTTTCTTGCTTGAGCGTTTAGGCATGTCTGAATTATGCCATGCCACACCGAATCGGGCAACCGCGATTTAGAAATTGTCGCGATTAGACTGACCCACTACCGAACTTTTGGGGGCGGAGTTCGTAGGATGGTCAGAAAGTCGTTGGTTATTGTCTCCACGATGGGTCTAAAACCCTCGCCTTCAGGCGAAACCTTTAGGTTCTT
>JAYUFG010000090.1:0-6901 GCA_043738845.1 Planctomycetaceae bacterium | reverse complement strand
AGAAAAAAACAAAAAGCCCGACGTGGGCAACAAAGAACCCGGCCCCGACCCTAAGGCGATTCGTCAGCAAGCGGTCAACATTTTGACCGAAGCCCTCAAAAACAATCAGCCGTTTGCGATGAAGAACGCAGCGGAAGCTTTGAAAAAGAAACTCGGCAGCCCAAGCACGGGTGGAACGACTACGCCCCCTGCCACTCCGCCAACCACTAAGACGGGAAAATAGTTTCCACCGGGGGTGATACCGTGCAAGATCACCTACACATCAAACGCAGTACAACCGGCGGGGTCAAACCCGCCGGTTTCGTTTTTAGCGTGGCCCATACGACCAGCACCAGTGGTTGTCGCAATCAAACGATGGGACGACAATAAAAAAAGGTCATGGTAGGCCGATCCGTCGTCCTACCATGACCTCTATCCTGAAACGGAACCAAGGGCGTCCCGTCCTCCCGACTCGTTTGGTACTGGTTATATCGGCTGATTGCGGGAAACGACTTGAGCCGATCAGACGGGAAATTTGCGACGGTTGGGTTGTGTCACTTGGTCCAACAGTAAATTTTTGCCGCCTGTGCCGTTTGCCCTCCAAAATCCATGACCCAAATAAACTCTACCCGCCGTTACGACAAACTTCCCTGGATCTTGCTTGCGATCGTGGCGTTGATCGTTTTCATTTATGTCGTTTTTTTCAAACCGGCGATTGCGGACGGTCCGATTGGCAAGAAACACCCTTCCGCCGGAAAAGCGTTGGGGACGTTTCGCCTCAACCCGCTGACCAAAGGCTCTCAGCCGATTTCGACCTCTGATCTGTTGGATAAAGTCGTCCTAATTGACTATTGGGGGCCGAGGTGTCCACCCTGTAAACGTGAATTGCCCGAATTGATTGGCGTCGTCGAGCGGTATAAAAGTCGCGACGATTTTTTGTTCCTCCCCGTCTCGTGCCCATTAGAAAATACCGAAGAGGAAATTGAGCATCTATTAGAAGATACGGTGGAGTTTATGTCGCACATTCGCGCGACATTTCCGATCTATCAACTACCGGAGGACGTTCGCCACGCGACCGACACGCCCGCCTTGGGCGAAATGTACTTGATCGCTCTACCGACAACCCTCGTCATTGACCGCCACGGGATCATTCGCGGCAAATGGCACGGGTATCAAGATGGTTACGAAAATCAGATTGCGAACTTGCTCGCCGAATTACTTAAAGACGAAAAATAGTTGTCCCGTAACCACTTTTCTTCACTCATCGTTCATCATTCCTCATTCATCGTTTCCCTCATGCTTCCTGCTTTGTCCCAAGTCTGTACTCTCAACTCGCCCTTCGCGCAAGACCTCGAAGACTACGCCGCCGGGGCGTGCCGCGCCGTGGAAATTTGGCTGGGCAAGCTCGAAACATTTCTCCAAGATCACACAACCGACGACGTTCGCCGACTCCTCGATCAGCATGGTCTCGTCGCCCCGGTTGCCAGTTATCAAGGTGGACTTCTCACCAGTCAGGGCGAACAACGCAAGCAACACTGGGACCATTTCGCTCAACGACTCACCCTTTGCCAGACGCTCGAAATCGGCACGCTCGTCATTGCTGGGGACATCGGCGGGCCGCTCGATCAAAACACGTTTGAGCGAATTCGCGTCTCCTTGAAGCAGGCGGCCCAACAGGCGAGTGAAAAAAACGTCCGTCTCGCGTTCGAATTCCGAGCTAACGCCCCGTTCGCCAACAATCTGTCAACGGCCGCCGCGTTGATCGACGACCTCGGCGAACCGTCACTCGGAATTTGTCTCGATGCTTTTCATTTCTCCATCGGTCCGAGTAAGACCGAAGACCTCGGCTGCTTGACGCCCGCAAATTTGTTTCACGTCCAATTGTCCGATGTCGCTGGTGTCCCACGCGAATGGGCCAAAGACAGCGACCGGATCATGCCGGGCGACGGAGATTTTCCGCTCGTGCAGATCATTGAGCATCTGCGGGCCATTAACTACCAGGGCTGCGTCTCTTTGGAACTAATGAACCCCCAGATTTGGCAAATCTCGTCCCGTCAATTCGGCGAGATCGCGATCACGGGCCTGCGTAAAATTCTCGGTCAGGCCAGCATGGCTTAACGACCTGTTACGAATGCTATGTCGCACACTCAATTGGGATTGTGTGCCACTGGCTTTGGCAACCATCTCGCAACTTCTCACATATCGCCACCCTCCCTCTGGTGGAGAGTCCTCAACAAACCTCAAACCCGGGTAGGTTCCCAATTCGTTCGGTCGGTAACAAAACAAGCGAAATTAAAAGGGATACTGGCGACAAAACGGCCTGAAATGCTCTCGCACCAGCAGCCCAATCGGTCTATTTTAGCCCTCACACCTCGGGCATTACCGGTGAAACATGCAGTTTATCGCTCAATATAGGTGTTTTTTGACTTCTGGAGATTGGGAACTTTTTCGGTTCGGTCTACGTCTATAAAACCGTGGGGAAGTTATTCCCAACGATGGATTCGTAGACGTTTGTTCTGGTTTGGCAATGAAAAACACGCAACTTTCAGAATTGATAAGTGCCTATCTCGACGGAGAAGTGACCGCCGAGGAGCGTACGCTCGTCGAACAAACGCTCGTCGAGGATTCGACGTTGCGCCGACTGTTCTACGAGTTTCGAGCGTTGCGTGAGCGGCTGGTGATGTTGCCTCGATTCAAAGTGCGGTCCGATCTGCGGCGGGCGATCTTGGGATTGATCACGCAAGGAATCGTGCAGGCAAAGACGAAACAGATTCGGCCACTCAAACCGCAACCGACGAAAAAGAGGGCCAATGCGCAACGGAGTAAGTGGCTGGCGGCGATCTGGATTGGATCGGCGGTAGCCGCCACGCTGCTGTTGTTCGTGCTGGGGCCGTTTCGGAACAACGTCCGTGAAGAAATTGCGTTGGGACCAGAGAAGGGTGTCGACGCTCGCCAAAAAATCGAACCGGAAATGCGATCACTAAAATCGGTCGCGGCCGATCCGGCGGAAGGTATCGTCATAAAACCGTACAGTGCTCCACAAGAGGTTGCCAACGACAACTCGCAATCTGGCGACAAGACCCGACTCGAACCGGCTGCTGCGCCGCTCGCGGCGGGAGCGACGGTACCATCCGCCCACGAGCCGTTCTCCGCCACTGAAGCAGTACCTCCCAAAAAGCTGATGGCATCGCGCACAGCAAACGCATCATCTGATCAAGTCCATTCATTGACGGTTGTGTGCGATGTCAGCGGACCAGCCTACGAGTCTCTGCTGCGTCGTTCATTGGCGAACAACAACATCGTATGGAGCGAGAAAAACGATTCGTTCGCTAATTTGTCCGATGAACCGCAGCCGCTTGCCAAAAAAGCGGTCGATGGAAAACTGGCCGATGCCGATCAACGCCGAGACGCCACGGATGTTCAGGATGGTTCGACAGGGAAAGTCAAGTTCCACAAAAGCGAACTCGCCCAAGAGGCGGGCGAATCGCCTTCCGCCCCAGGCGACCTTCGCGGACCTGCGAATGCGACGACCGATCTCAATTCTGCCAAGCCCAATGCTCCAACGGATCCCGCTACATCGCAAGCTGCTAAGGCTCCACCATTGCCGAGTTCGGCCAATGCAAAAATCGCGATCGGTGGTAGCAAGTCGCCCGAACCGCTAAATGTCAAGGCGGCCGGAGTGGCCAATCAAGGGACACTCGACACGAACGACTCACTCAATGCGGTCGGACAAGCGGCCATTTCGCTGGACGAACAGTCCTCGCCCCTCAAGTCAAAGCTCGCTGGCCACGATTCGGCCGCCGAATTGATCTACGTCGAAGCGTCAGCGGAACAAATCGAACGGTTTTTGAAAGAATGGCGAGCGAATCCAGAAGTGACCGTGGCCGCTGGATCGGGCGAGAAACTTGAAGTCAATGGCAAAGCCGAAACGGTGACAGCAGATTCCGAGCGTCTTACGGGACCAACCGGAACAGCTCGACGGATGAGAATGAGCGAAGTGTCTGGCAACCGGTCCAATACTTCGGTGGACACCGTAATCCTTTCCAATGCTGGCCCAGTGAAGAACCAGTCGTCAAAAAGTGACAACGACGCAGCACTCGGTAAAAAGAGTTCCCAAGGCGTCATCGAAAAACAGATTTCCGGCGTGGGCACACCGACCACGGTTCGGCTCTTATTGGTCATTCGGCTGCCGAAGGTCGATTTGCCCGCGATTCGATCCGAATCGAAATCAGCCGCTCCGAAGTGATTGCGAAGTCAGCAGGCTATCATGTCACGAAATGGGCGAGAGGCCGTTTCACCCCCCCTTTTCGCTGGCAGCAGGGAATTCCTTGATTTTCACACTGCGAAATTCGATTTTGTGTCCGTGATTTTGCAGGCAAACATAACCTGACAAAGGCTTGTCCTTGGTCTCTTTGTTCGTCGTTTGATCGAAATCTTGCACAACGGATCCGTTCAGAGTGACTTTGATCTTTGGACCTCGACAGTCGATTTCAAGCGACTGCCATTCGCTAGCCGATTTGCCCGCGTTCGACGTTGGGGCGACGTAGTTATAGAGGGCGGCATGAGAGTGGATGTCCGGTTTCTTGCCTGCGTCGTCGAAAATCTGAATCTCGTACGAGGCGTGTGAAGGGCGAGTCTCTGTATTGCCCTTATAGACTGGCGTCCGAATCCCGACGCCGCTGTTGCAATTTTTGCTCATGCGATATTCCGTGCGCAGACAAAAATCGGTGTACTGCTTCTTGTCGTAACGAATGAAGCCAAAGCCCGCTCCGTCGGCACAAACGAGCATCCCCTCTTCGACCGTCCAAGTGGGGTGCTCCTTTTTTTCCTTGTCCTTATATGTTGCCGCCGCGTCCACGACCCAATCGGTGGTGTCCTTACCATTGAAAATCGCCGAGAAGCCATCGTCTTCCGCTCGAGCGAACGACGGAAGGGCCAAAATTGCGAACAGGGCCAGAGAGGCAACACTCATTCTTGAAATTGCAGACCGCGACATTGTGGATTCCTCTCGACAGTTGAAGTCAGAACGTGGGAGGGATGTTTCTTCGATTATAATAACAAAAAGCGAGCGGTGGGTGTACGGTTCAAAAATTTTACAGATTGCTGGGTCCAAACAGCGGGAGGTTTGAGAATTCTACGGGCGAAACGGAGGAAACCAATCATTCGTTGGGTTCATGTTCCTGCAACATCTCGGCTAAAAGTTCCAGCGGAAGGCCGACGACGTTCGACTCGCTGCCCGTGATCACGTGGAGCCAGCCGGTACGGTCTTGATAACCGAACGCACCCGACTTGCCCGACCATTGTCCACTTGCAAGATACTCATCCAGTTGATCGAGCGACAGCCGGTCCATTCGCAACTTGGTCGTCGCGAGCCGCACCGTCGGTCGATTTTCGGGCAAGGGCCAAACGCACAAGCCGCTAATAACCTCGTGCTCTCGCCCGCTCAGTCTTTCGAGCATCCTTCGAGCGTCGGCCAGATCGTGCGGCTTGCCTAACACTTCGCCGTCGCAAACTGCGACCGTGTCACAACCGATTACGGCGTGTTTAATTGCGCCGATTACGGCGGGTGATTCAATTTGCGCTCGGTCTTCTAACCGACGAAGTACAATCTCTCCGGCCTTTTCGCGAGCCAATCGCTGCACATGATCCGATGGCGTTTCGCGGTTAGGCGAGAAGGTCTCGTCAACGTTATCCGCTGGACAGATATCGAAGTTGTAGCCCGCCTCTTGCAACAACTCCCGCCGTCGCGGCGAAGCACTGGCTAGAACTAATTTCCGCACAGTTTTTTCGCCGATGTTCGTGTTTTCGACCTTTTTTCTCATAGTGTTGTTGTAATCCAGGTGGTGTTTTAGGCCAAATGCTGGGAACCGTTCGGATTCAAGTCGTACTCTCAGCCACCGTGCAAATGCTTAGCCGTCGCGTCCACGCGGTGGTCCCGGTCGTGGACGACCGGGCTAAGCTGAGCCGTGACGTCATTTGACAATTCATTTGAGAAAATATCGACTTCCACTCTTTTCATTGACTCGCCAAATCCCTCGCATTGAGCAGCAACTCACGAAGCGTCTCGGCCGGGTGCAGGCAAAAGGCAAACTCACGGGAGCCGAGGAGTTCGCAACGACGTGAGGATTTAATGGCTTCGTCGCGCTGCTGTAGTAGGTGGTTGCGGATTTCGATGACAAAAGGTTGTAAGGCCGAATTGGCGTCGCGGATCGCGTGACAGTAGGTGCGCGAGTTCTCACTTGTGACGGGCGTTTGCAGCCAACGACGTTTTTGTGCGAGCCAACGCTCGGCGTCGGGCAACGTTTGGCTCGCCTTTGTCCAGTCGTCAAAAAATTGATCGGGTTGGTGCTGCAATCGCCACAAGGTTTGGTCGATTTGAGAAACGGTCAGTTTGGCCATTTTCAATTCGGCAATGGGCAATTTCAATGTTGCCGTCGCGACGAGAAAGTCAGGCGGTTGAATACCATAAAAACGGACGATTAACCGATCTGTGATTTGATCGTACTTCGCCCCGCCAATTCCATGAATGAAGAGGTCGCTCAAGAAGAGTCGGGAAAACAGCGTCGTCGTTAAAGCTCGTGTGCGAAGTTTTATGCCCGACTGGGATAGTTCCAATAGCGATTCTGGGGAAGTGAGCGAAACGACCTGTTGCCAGCCTGCCCGGTCAGATAGTTCCACAGCTTGATTATTTTGCCGACTCACGGCTCGCGCGAACAGTTTTCGCCGCCGGGGGTTATTTCGATCCCAAATCCAGAACGGGGCCTCAAACCAATCGTCTTGTTGGGCCAAGTCGGGAATGGGGTGGGCCAAATTTCGCAGGCGATGGACGTGGCGATATTCGGCCAAAGTCTCATTGTGCAAGCGAACAAATCGCGGCAGGTCACGCAGCAACTCCGCCACGAATTGATGAAACGACGCAAAC
>JAYUFG010000089.1:0-6907 GCA_043738845.1 Planctomycetaceae bacterium | reverse complement strand
AACATTCGCGGCAAACGCAAACGCTGCGGCTGGAATGACGAGACCCTCGAGCGGTTAATCGCCGGTTTTTCCGAGAATTAACATGCAATCGCCCTGGGTAAGGAACCCCCACCGCGAAATCCAGCGACGGCTACCGCCATCGCCCAGGCAAACACGATCCCCGGCAGCCACGTGATCGACATTGACGAAAATACGCCCGCTACCTCATCCGCATTTTGAGTCGGAAGATCAACTGGTTGGTCACTCGGGGAAAGCTGGTCCATTGATCTGGTTCACGCTTCATCGGGTGGAGCGGAATCCAACCTTTTTGGTGGTAGTGCATCGACGGTTCGCGGGTCGGTCGATTGGAGATAACGATAATGGATCGTGACGGCGGCGTACATGGTCGTGCCCGCGATGAGGAATGCCAGAGTCCCAGTGATCGCAGCGTTCAGAGAGACGTGTTCCAGGCTGAGGACCGCAAACAAAATCGCAAACCAAGTCGTCACCCAGAACATGCTCCGCAAGGAAAACTGCCGATGAATGAGGCCCTGCGGCAGGCCGGAGGTCGGGCGGCGAAACTCATAGGCGGTGCGAAAGAGGGTGCCGAGTGGAATGCCTACCGTAAATGGCAAGATACTTCCACCGGCAATAAGGACTCCTATTAAGATGAAAGATATGAACCACACGACAAAGGCAATCGAGGCAGCAACGATGATCGCCCAGGCAATGCGAGAATACCTGAAATAGCGCAGAATGAGCCATTGCAAAAAAAGGGGTGCGGCTGCGAAAGCCACAAAGAGGAACGCATACAAGAACGCCGAGTCGAGCGAAACGAGCGTATAAGTCAGCACACCGACAAACGGCGTAATAAATACGACACTGCTCCAAATTTCTTGGTCGAAGGCAAATCCACACATCGACCCTAAGGCCAAGAGCGTGGCAAATGTAAATAGTCCGGCTTGCGAATTGATGGGTTCTTTGGAGAACCCCATGATGGCGACGGGCAATGCCCACGCGAACACGATCCCCGGCAGCCAAGTGATCGGTCGCGTTTTGTCCATAAATGTCTTGCGAAACAAACGTCTCCGAAAGCGACGCATTTTTGTGTGACGACACGGTCGTCCATGAACAACGCTCCGCTGCGCGCGTCGCTGCTAAACAAATGATATTTTGCTAAATAAATCTTTCCTCAAACAATCCTATTCCAACGTGAATGCGGGCAGCTTCACAATCGCACCACCTTTTTCTGTCGATTGATGGGCGCAGATTCCAACGCAGGTCCAATTCGCGCTCGTTACCGCGTTTGGCCAAGGATCACGCTTCTTGATGAGGGCCGTGACCATTTCGTTCACCATATGGGGATGCGACCCGCCGTGCCCACCTCCCTGAATGAACGAGCGATGTTCCGCATCTTGAATCGATTGCGTGAATTTGCGAATCGGCTCCGGCAGTAAGTGAGCAAAGTCGGGGACTTTGACCTTCGACGGAATTTCATGCTCCGGCTTTTTCGCCGTGTGCAAGATATGCTCTTCCCCTTCGACGAGCGTCCACTCAAAGCTCTTCTTAGTGCCGTAGACATCAAAGCTCTCGCGATACTGTCGCGCCGTGTCGAACAAGAACCGCCAGATATGGGCTGCGACGTCCGAGTCTTTGATCTTGATATGGCAGCTTTCGACGGCGTAAGAATTGCCCGACTTCTTGGCCAGCTTTTTATTGATCGTTCCGGAACCGAGACAGCTTACATATTCGGCCCGTCCGTTGACCAGACCCAGGACCGGACTGACGACGTGGGTGGCGTAGTGCATCGGGATCATGCGTTCCCAATACTCGGGCCAACCCTGCATGTCCTGCGGATGCGAGGCGGCCATGTACTGAATTTTTCCCAACTCACCGTTTTTGTAAAGTTCCTTGATGAACAGAAACTCGCGGGAGTAGACGACCGTCTCGGCCATCATATATTTGAGACCGGTCTTCTTGACGAGCTTGACGATTTGCTTGCATTCTTCAATCGTCGTCGCCATCGGGACGGTACACATCACGTGCTTGCCCGCCTTCAACGCGGCAATCGACATGGAGCCATGATCGGGAATCGGCGAGTTGATATGGACAAAATCGACGTTGGGGTCTTTGAGGACGTCTTCGTATTTCGTGTAACGCTTTTCAATTTGAAAGTGGTCGGCGATTTGATTCATCTTGGCGACGTTCCGCTGACAGACCGCGTACATGTTCGCATTCGGGTGGCTTTTGTAGATCGGGATGAACTCGGCACCGAAACCAAGACCGATGATGGCGACGTTGACCTTTTTGGAACTCATGGGTGTAACTCTTGGGGAAAGGAAGGAAATGATGAATTAGGAACGATGAATGAAAAAGGCGAAATGCGAAGTAAGGATTTGGCCCGAATTAACTTCCATTTCGCAAGAAACGGTTAGCCGCGACGCGCAGGAGCGTGACGGATCGCAGCGGAGCGAGCCAGTTCCTAAAAATTGTATTCCCATTATGCCATACGGGCCGGTCGGATAAAATCGGGCGGAAGGGGCGAACCTAAAAAATTTTCGCGGTGTCAGAGGGGTCTATGAACGCAAACCGGCAGATAACGATTGATGGCTCACTGGGAGAAGGGGGTGGGCAGATTCTCCGCTCGACCCTTGCGCTGGCGATCTTGACCCAGCAGCCCGTCCGGATCAAGAACATTCGGGCCAAACGGGCGAAGCCGGGATTGCGGCAGCAACATTTGACCTCAGTCCGGGCGGGTGCTGAAATTTGTGATGGAGAACTGACCGGCGACGAGATCGGCTCGCGGGAATTGACGTTCAATCCAAATGCCGTTCGGTCGGGTGCGTATCGCTTTGACATCCGCACGGCGGGCAGCACGACGCTCGTGTTACAAACGGTCTTTCCACCCTTGATGCTGGCAAATGGGACTTCCACAGTGACGCTGATCGGTGGGACGCATAACCCGATGGCTCCGCCGGTCGATTTTCTGGAGCATGCTTTCTTGCCGATCATTCGGCGGATGGGACCGCAGGTTACGTTGAGTTTGGAACGGTACGGTTTTTATCCGGTCGGTGGCGGTTGCGTTACGGCCCGGATCGAGTCGGTCGAAAGGCTGCGGTCGATTGAATTCACGGAGCGGGGCGAAATTGTTCAAGGGACAGCCGAGGCGATTGTCGCCGGGTTGCCAATCAACATTGCCGAACGTGAACTACAGGTTGTCGCAAGCAAGCTCGATTGGCCCGCCGAGCAGTTGAGAACGCGCGACTTTCCCACCGGCTGTGGTCAAGCGAACGTGCTGATGCTCACGCTGCGGTGCGAACATGCGACCGAGGTAGCGACCGGCTTTGGCGAAAAGGGGGTGAAGGCCGAACATGTCGCCGGGCGAGCGGTGAAGGCACTCCAAGAATACATCGCGGCGAATGTGCCGGTCGGCGAGCATCTGGCCGACCAGCTTTTGTTGCCGTTCGCACTGGCGGGGGGCGGTTCGTTCGTGTCCATGCCCCTGTCGTTACACGCGCAGACGAACATGAACATCATCCGGACGTTCTTGCCTGTCGATTTTCAAGTTGCGTCGCTCGACAAGAACCGCGTGCAAGTAACGGTGGTTACCACGTAGAGCTTTGACAAAACGCTATTCCTCAATTATACCCGCCGAGAGTTGGCAATAACTCTCATAACGTCGGGCATCGAGCCGACCATCAGCGACGCCGTTTTTGATCGCACAGTCGGTCTCGTGTGTGTGAGAGCAATCGGGATAGCGGCACAAATCGACGTACGGCCGCAGGTCGCGAAAATAACCCAACACTTCCTCCGGAATGATGTCCCACAGTTGCAATTGTCGAATGCCCGGCGTATCGACCACATATCCGCCAACCGACAACGGAATCAATCGGGCGGTCGTCGTCGTATGCTTCCCCTTTTGATTTTCTTCGCTCACTTCGCCAACGCGCAGTCTCAAGGCAGGATCAATCGCATTCAGGAGCGACGACTTGCCCACGCCGCTTTGCCCCACCACTGCACTGGCGTGACCTGTCAAAGCGCGACGCAGCCAATTCATTCCCATGCCGCTCGATGCGGAAACAAGGTGAACATCGTATCCCATTCGAGCATAAACTCCCGAGAGAGGCATCAAATCGGCCGGTTCAATCAGATCGACTTTATTGATCACAATCACGGGCCGCATTCCGCTTTGTTCCGCACACACGATAAATCGATCAATCAGGTTCGGCTTGAGATATGGCTCCGCCGCACTGCCGACAATTAGCAATTGGTCAACATTAGTGACGATAATATGCTGCCGCCGTTTGCTCGTCCGTGAGAGAACCTGTGTCCGCGGCTCGACCCGTTCGATGACTCCTTCGTTCGGTTCACTCTTCTCGTCGGGCAAGAACCACACCCGGTCGCCAGCGGCAACGACATGGCGCTGATCGGTGCTAAGGGTGCGGAGAATTCGGCGCGTGGTGCAGGCGAACAATCGACCGTCTTCCATTTGTACATTACTGGTCAATCCGAACACGCTCAAAACTCGTCCATGCAGACAGGCGTTCGTGTCAACTTGTCGGGCGACGGTAAAGCTCGAATGCTTGTCGTCGGACTCCTGTCCGATAACGGTCCGCTTACGGGTTGAATCCCCCTTACCGCTGACACGCTCATCGCGAAGATGCCCGTCGTCGAGGTGCTCGCCTGCCCGGTCATAATCGCGTGTAACATCCTTGGTGCGAACCGTCGGGGTGCGGTTTTTGCGAAACTCGGTACGAATTTTGCGGTTTTTCTTGGACATCCTGAATGATCTGACTTTTACATTCAACTGCGGTGGCAACTACAACGGGTCGCGATTTTTACTTCGCAGAGTGTCGGCACCAGTGTCCTCTGGGTCATAACGCTTGCGGTCTTCACTTCCGCCGCGAACGTCCTTGGGCGACAAACCGGCTCTTTCCAGCAACGACTTGTCCAACATATCGTTGGGCAGGTTCTCCGCCGGGGGCGGGCCAATCGCTCCCAAGTCGGATGGCACGTACTGAAATTCGTAATTGTGAGTCGCGACCGACAATAAATCGCCGGGTAAGAGCCGCTTTTCCTGCACCTTCACATCGTTGACCTTGACGCCGTTGCGGCTGTTCGAGTCTTTGACGAACCAGTATCCGCCGACAATCGCCAAGGTACAATGATGGGCCGACACATTCGGAAAGCGCAGCACAATGTCGCAGCTTTCCCGTCGGCCAATCAAGAGTTCTTTTTTAAGGAGTGGAATTGGGTCTCCACCCCCGGTGGGCATAAGTTCTCCAAACATTTTTCTCGCTCCGCTCGCTGTTCCCTTGAGAAGCCTTCCCGGTCGCCGGTATGATAATGAACGAGACGAAATCGCGCCGCCGAAGGTTCACCATCATTTAGTCTAGGAAGCCCGCCCTGTGACGTCAACGAAATGGCCAGCAAATTTGGAAACTCCCGCGTGGCGTGCGGCCGGATTGCGGTATTATTCCTACAATTTCTATCTGCGCAGCAAATTTGGCGGCCGGGTGCAGAAAATCAGCCTAGATGCCGGGCTGACCTGTCCCAACGTCGATGGGACCGTCGCCACGGGCGGCTGTACATTTTGCGACAATCGTAGTTTCAGCCCCAGTCGCCGAATTCCCCGACGACAAATTGCCGACCAACTGGCCGAAGGGGTACGAAAACTCAAAATCCGTTATCGCCGGGTCGAAAAGTTTTTGGCCTATTTTCAACCAGCCACGAATACCTACGCACCCGTTGAGAAATTGCGGACCCTGTGGGAAGCGGCCCTCGATCATCCGGAAGTGGTCGGCCTTGTGATCGGGACACGGCCCGATAGTGTGCCCGACGATGTGTTGGATTTAATTCAAGAGTTTGCCACCCGGACGCACGTCTGCGTCGAGTATGGTATGCAAACGATCCATGATCGCTCGCTCGACTGGATGAATCGGGGCCATCATCACGATGCGTTCTTAGACGCGATGGAACGGAGTCGCGGTCGCGGGTTTGAAATTTGTGCCCACGTGATTTTAGGACTTCCGGGCGAGTCGCACAACGATATGTTGGCGACGGTCCGCGAGTTGAGCCGCTTAAACGTCGATGGGGTGAAGCTGCATAATTTGTACGCGGTGAAGAACACGCCGCTGGCCGAACAGGTCGAGCGGGGCGAAGTCCAATTGATCGAACGCGATGATTATGTCCGCGCTGTGGTTGATAGCTTGGAACTTCTGCGGCCGACGTGCCTGGTCGAGAGAATCACGGGCGAAGCTCCGCCCGATTACTTTGTCGGGCCAGCTTGGTGCCTGGATAAGCCGTCGGTACGATTGGCCGTTGATTCAGAACTCGAACGGCGTGATTCTTGGCAAGGCACAAAGTGGACCGCGAAAGCAGAATGAAACCTAACCCATGAAAATTATCATCGCTATCGTGCAACCGACAAAACTCGACGCCGTGCAAGAAGCCTTGCACAAGATCGAAGTCACACGCCTAACCGTTTGTGACGCGATGGGCTACGGCCGACAGCGCGGTCAGACGGAGATGTATCGCGGTTTTGAATACCACACCAATTTGCTCGGCAAAACCGTTCTCGAAATCGTTGTGAACGACGATTTTTTAGACCGTACACTCGACACGATCATCAGCGTCGCGCGCACCGGCCCAGAGGGTTCCATCGGCGACGGGAAAATTTTCGTGCTCTCGGTGGAGGAAGCGATTCAAATCCACAATGGGAGACGCGGGATGGAAGCAGTGTAGTATACCTTGCGTCAGAGGACGGTGGAATTCCCAATCCAACGCTTAATAGGCGCGTTTTGTAAGATCCAAAATGGGGTCGGAAAATGGGGCGGTGACCAATCTCAAACGCAACTGGCAGGCGAGGTTTTCTCGAAGAAAACCTCGGCGGGTGTTTTGTAGCCGAGACATTTGCGGGGACGATTGT
>JAYUFG010000088.1:0-2623 GCA_043738845.1 Planctomycetaceae bacterium | reverse complement strand
GAGGCGATCATCACCGCCAATTGGCGAGACGCCTGGATCGTTCATCCGCAACAAACGGTCGGCCGCGTCTGGCTCGTCCGTCGCACCGACGCGAGCGTGACTCCCGACCAGAGCGTCGTCGAGGCGTTTTCCTTTGTCTGCACGCACATGGGCGGCGCGGTCGATTGGATTTCCAAAGACCAACGATTTTTTTGCTCCGTCCACAACGGGGCGTATGAAGTCACCGGCGACCCAACCAGTGCCGAAAAATTAAAGGCGTCGAATCCCGTCCCTCGCCCGCTCGACAAGTTGCCCTGCAAAATCGTGCAAGTGAAAACGGGCGACGCGAGCGAGTGGTGGGTTGAAGTCGTTTACGAACAATTCGAGCAAGGTCTCACCACGAAAGTCGTGAAGGGTTAACCCCGCTTCCGACGGCGAGCCGGGAGCGTAAGCGACCGGAGTTTTCTTCAAGCGACCGTTCGAACTTTCCACACGAAATACCTTGATTATGCAACTCATGCAACTCTTCCTTCACTGGCTGAATGAGCGGACCGGTTATCGACGACTGTTGGCACCGATTCATCAGCGGATGTTGCCCAACGGACCAAGCTGGACGCTCAGCACGGCCAGTTGTCTATTCTGGCTCTTGGTCATCGAGATCATGACCGGCGTGCTGATGATGACAACCTACAGCCCCTCCACGAGCAACGCTTGGGCCAGTGTTCATTATATCGAAAGTGCGCCCGGCGGTTCGTTCATTCGTGGACTCCATTATTACGCCGCGCAGGCCATGATCATCCTGCTGATCTGTCATCTCGTGCGGGTCGTGTTGCAAGGTGCCTATCGCGCGCCGCGAGAGTTGATCTGGGCCAGCGGCTTGATCTTGCTGCCCGTCGTGATTGTCTGGACCGTGACGGGCAATCCTCTGTCGGGCACCGTCGAAGGTTTTTCGCAAATCGAAATCGAGGGGCACATTGCTGGCTCGACGCCCGTCGTTGGGCCAATCGTACAGCAACTCTTGATCGGCGGCGATCAAGTCGGCAACCTCACCGTGACGCATCTCTACTTTCTGCACGTCGGTCTGCTCCCCTTCACCGCGCTGATCCTGTTGGTGCTGCATATCGCCCAGATTTATCGACATGGTCTTTCGACGGGCGACTTTCCCACGCATCCTGAAAGGGCTAGACATTATTTTCCCCATCAGTCGGCGCGAAACATGGTCGTGTTCACGATCTTGTTCGCGGGCTTAATCTATTTGGCCGCCACAAAGGGGGCACCGTTCGGTGCGCCCGCCGATGATGGGCTGCCGAAATCGCCGCGGCCCGAGTGGTATTTTCTGTGGCTCTTTAAGCTGCGGAGTTTTTTCAACGGGCCGCTCGAATTCATTGCCACGATGGTCATTCCCGGGGCGTTGCTCGGATATTTGTTGATGCTGCCGCTGATCGATCATCTTTGTTCGCGCCGGACGAGTCACTTCATCCGCCTGGGCACGATTGTGCTGGGGATGTTGTTCATCGGCGGCCTGACCGGTTTGTCGATGTATGAAGATGCGAACAACGTCGGCCATCAATGGACCAAGGCCGAGGCGGAAAAAGTTGGCGAGCGAGCCAGGTTTCTCGCCGACCATCACGACATTCCACCGGAAGGAGCCGTCGTGTTGCTGCGAGAAGATGCGCTGACCCAGGGAAAAATTCTCTTCACGAAGCACTGTCTCGTTTGTCATTCGGCCGCCGACGACAAAGGAAACGGACTCGTCGCCGAAAAACCGACTGCCCCAAACCTGTACGGCTTTGGGACGCGACGTTGGGTCGCCGGTTTCCTCGATGCGAAGTCGATTGCCGGACATGACTTCTTCGGCAACACGAAATTTGTGAAGGGCGAAATGGTCGAAAAGATCAATAAATTGTTTGAGGTTAACAGCGGCGAAAAACAAAGCGAGTTAAAACAAAAACTCGCCAGCGTGACAGCCATGCTCTCCGCCGAAGCCGGTTTACAATCTCAGAAAAAGCTCGACGCCGACGAGGCACCCCTCATTGCCGACGGTCGCAAAGCGATCAAGGGCGAACTGCTCGGCTGTACCGATTGCCACAAATTTGGCAAAGAGGGCGACACCGGCCCGGCACCCGACCTGACCGGTTATGGCTCCCGCGAGTGGCTCTCCGCGTTTATCTCGAACCCCGAGCAAGAGCGATTTTATCCCAAGGATGCGAGCGACGAGAAAAAAGGAAATGACCGGATGCCCGGGTTCTTGCTCAAACCCGATCACCCCCAAGAAAACCGCCTAACCGCCAAGGAACTCGATTTCCTGGTAACCTGGCTACGCGGCGAATGGGAAGCAGCCGAGCCAGCGAAGCCGGGGAAGTGATTGGGAAAACAATTGCGGAACTGAAATGATATTTGCCCCCAATGCAGCCGCGTCAGCGGCGACCTATGAATAGCCGTGGCGTGGAGCGGTACTCCGCGAAACCCACGGAATAAGACCGCCAACGAAACCAAGCCGCGTCGCGGCGACCGATGAATAGCCAGCCGTGTAGCGCAACGAAACGCCTGGACCCGTTACCCCATTCGGGCCAAACCAGCGAGCGTCGAGCCGTAAGGCCGACGTGTGGTGGCTGCTCGACGTGGGGCGGGAAAGGCACGTCGG
>JAYUFG010000087.1:0-2627 GCA_043738845.1 Planctomycetaceae bacterium | reverse complement strand
ATTCAATGTCACATCACACGCAATTCGCATCAGTTTCAAGAGGAAGTTTCCCATGATGACGATCCAAGCCACGCTAACAGTTTGCGTTCGCGGCGTTCTGGTCTCGATGCTGTTCGCATCGCTGGCTAACGCGGGCGGGCCGTCGTCGAGCCTGTGGCATCGGGATGTACCGTCCGAGCAAATGTTAGGTTCAGTGCCGGCCAACGCCCCGTTTTTCTATCAGCCGACCAAGCCGCGCAAGGAATTGAAACTCAAGGATACGGTGATGATTGTCGTATCTGAAAAATCGGCAATGGATAGCAAGGGAGACGTCGAGGCCAAGAAAAGCTCGACGTTCGACGCGATTTTGAAAGATTGGATCAAGCTCAACGGCACCAACATTATTCCCGTCAAGCCGTCCGTGGAGCCCGAAGTCAACGGCAACATGAATAGCGACTTCAAGGCCAATTCGCAATTGAAAACTCAGGATTCGTTGACGTTCACGATTACAGCGACCGTTGAGGACATTCGTCCCAACGGAAACTTGGTTCTCGAAGCCCATCAGAAGATTCAGAACAACGAGGAAATTTGGGAACGTTCTCTGACGGGCATCGTCCGCCGTGAAGACATTCTGCCAAACAATTCGATTCGGAGTGAGCGAATTGCCGAGTTGAGCATTCACAAACGCGAAGTGGGTCATATTCGAGATGGTTATCGCCGCGGGTGGTGGACGAAGTTTTGGGATGGGGTTTCGCCGTATTAGTTTTCAAAACGCTTGCAAGATCCTCATCATCAAACAATTTCAATCGCATTCGCTCGCAGGACAGTTCGCCATGAAAAACCGCTGGATTCGCCGCCTAATTGTCGCTTGCGTACTGACGAGTATTTGTTGCTCGACAACGCCATGTCACGCGAAGTTCTTGATTAAGAACACCTGTCGCGTGAAGGGTCAGGAAGAAAACACTCTGCAAGGGATGGGCATCGTGTTGGGCTTGAAGGGGACCGGCGATAGCGGTGCTTCGCTCCCGATGATTCGTATTATCATGGCCGCCCTGCGATTGATGGGAAACCCGGCCGAAAAGGAAATCGAATTGAAGGACATTAAGAACGTCGCCCTCGTGATCGTCACGGCAACTGTTCCGGCCGCCGGTGCGCGACAGGGTGATAAGCTCGACTGCACGGTCAGTTCGATGGGAAGTGCGAAGAGTCTTGAAGGTGGGATTCTGTTTATGACACCGCTGCAAGGTCCGCAACTGCACAACCCGCACGTTTATGCTCTTTGTCAGGGGGCGTTGCATGTGGAAGACCGCAAGGTGCCGACGGTTGCGAAAATCCATCAAGGCTGTCGTTTGGAAGAAGATTTTTTCAATGTCTTCACCAAAGATGGTAAGGTGACGCTCGTCATCAACAAAGATCGGGCCGACTTTCAAGTTGCGCAAGAAATCGCCGACATCATCAATAGCCAATACAAATTTAGCGTGCAAGCAACCGATGGCCGACTAGCCAAAGCGTTGAGTGCGGTCAACATCGAGGTCCAAATTCCGCCGCAATATCGGGACGATCCGGTCCTGTTCGTCGCGGAAATCATGGGCTTGCCCATTTCCGAACCGCAGACGGAATCGCGGGTTGTCATCAATGAAAAGACGGGCAGCATTGTCATCAGCGGCGATATTGAAATTGGAGCGGTGGTTGTGACGCATAAGAACATGGTTATTGAGACGGGAGGCGGAGTTCCGACCGACCGGTTTGTGCCCGTCGATCCGAACAAAAACACGACGGCCAAGTTGAAGGGATTGGTCGAAGCCCTCAACGCCGTGAAGGTGCCAAAAGATGACGTGATCGACATTATCAAGGGATTGGAACGGAACGGAAAACTGCACGGTACGCTGATTATCGAGTAAAAACGCAGCTTTTTCTGCTTAAACTTACAGACGAATTCATACGATGCCCCGGCGTCGGCCTGGTAGGAAACATGAACGCTATTTCGCCCATCAATGCAGCTTCGGCGGTCAAGGGAAAGGGTTCGCACGGCTCGGTTGCCTCGAAACTAACCGGGGCGCAGGGTGTCAACAACACCCCTGCCAACACCGGCGCGGCCAACGCTGCCAGTGCAACCAACGCCGCGACTTCGCCCGACACGAAGCCGGTTTTTGATCAATTCGTCGGCGAAACTTTTTACGGGCAGATGTTGCAAGCGATGCACAAGACACAGCACAAGGCGGCCTATTTCAATGGTGGCCGGGCGGAAGAAGTTTTTCAAGGACAATTGGACCAAGTTTTGAGCCAGAAAATGTCGCAAGCCTCAGCGGGCGAGTTTAGCGGGGCGATGTACGATTTGTTTAACCTGCAACGGTCGTAGCGACGAGATTGTCGTCTTTCGCTCCGCGAAAGGCGACAATAGCCATCGACTACAACATTAAGCTATCAAAAGAGACCTCATGGAAATCAACTGGGAACAACAACTGGCCGAACTGCTGGGGCAACTTTCGACTGTGCAGAAAGAGTTGCTGGCCGTTCTGTCGGAAAAGCGAAATATGCTCGCGACGGCTGACTCGGCCGGGATGGACGCGATCCATGATCGCGAGCAGGCGATTATCGAACAGTTGCAGCAGTGCCAAGAGCGGCGAGGGAAGTTACTTGAGCAGGCG
>JAYUFG010000086.1:0-6936 GCA_043738845.1 Planctomycetaceae bacterium | reverse complement strand
GAAACGCATGTGCGAAAATTGAACACTCAAAACGCGAAAGTCGATTTTTCCGATGTTTTGAACAGTACAATACGATGCTAGCAGAGATGTGTTAAGATTAATGGGCTTTGCCAGTGTTCGTTTGCGGCTGGTCGGCATGTTTCGAATCGTCTCGTTCTCAAAAAATCGGTAGGGCGAAAAGGATACTGCCATCGGCTCTATTTCGACCGTGTTGCCGGGCCAAGACTTGAGCGGGTGACCAACGGCTCAGGCAACCAGCAATGTTACACCTTTCCGAACGCCCGGCACTGGCATAGCCCATTGATCTTAACACATCTCTGCTAGCATCAAAAAACGCCGGGAAAACGCATGTGCGAAAACTGAACACTCAAAACGCGAAAGTCGATTTTTCCGATGTTTTGAACAGTACAATACGATGCTAGCAGAGATGTGTTAATGTGATTGGGCATAGCCAGTGGCACACATGACAATCGCCCGTGGCACCCGGCGAACCAATGTTGATTTCAGAAACCGCGCGGCCCGCGATCCCGGTTGAAGCGATTGTTACCCCGCGTTTTCGGCATTCGCAGCAAGACCGTCGAGTGCTTCCAAAAAGTCGGATTGGAGAACAGTGAGTTTGTCCGGGCCAAAAATGCCGTCTCGAATAAGCGATACGTCGTCCTCAAGGTTTATGAATACCATGTAGTCGTCAGTGTACAACAATTTTTCTTCCTGGAGGAAGCGATAGCAGTTGATAATTGCCGTCTGAACATCGAGCTGATGGGATCGCACTCGTTCTGCAAGTATTCCGAACGCTCGATTTATTGACTTTGGATCGTGAGCATCACTAGCAAGTTCAGTCAAACAAGATGCAATCGCGGTGGGGGGTTGGAAGCGGCCAAGGGATATGTCAATCAGGCTGTTGTGTGGGACATCGGATTGCTCAATATGTAAATCAGCCCAATGGATCACATCCGGTACGCTCAACGCGCCGATCAATAGGGCGACCCGTTGCGTAATCGCTTGCTGCGCGAGACTGATCATTCGTCGTGTTCCTTCACTGCGGGAGAACGACCTCAAGCTCCGCGACCCGGCCCACGAGGGCGTGCGATTATAACCTGGACGCGCTGGTCCGGTTCGGTTCGCTGCAGCGCAGGGTTAGGTCTCATGTTTCAAGTCGTCCTTCCGTGCCGCAATCAACTCGAAGGCGGCACTCTCAATCTGCTGCTCGTGAGCATCGAGCCACTCGTCGAGACTCGCTGCTCGGTCAGGCCCGGCCCACGAACTGTTACCAAACCGATATAGCTCCGCAATCTCTGACAAACCAAATTGCTCCAAAGCACGAATCATCCGCGTGAACGTGTCCGCAGGAAGTCCCTCGTAATACTGCCACACGCCAGACCGAGTAGAGCCGACCCACTCAAGCAAGCGACTGAACAGCCAGAACTCCTCCGGAAACTGACGCTCTGCACCGGCGACGCTGATGAGGTGATACAGTCCAAGCATGTCTCGCTCTGCAAAGAGCCGCTCCACATACGAATTGGCAAAGCGCACAGCCATAAGAACTACCAGGTTATTCGACAGAGAAATCGCTGGAGTATTCGTACTATACAGCAATTCAAATCCCGCCGGACGATTGCCTAAATTTACTACGTTTCGCAATTTCGTCAACTATTCCGGTTGTGCTGCAATGGACCGCTGGCCAATCGCGATTCTGGTTTCGGGGTAAAAATGGGTGACTGGACCGCTCGCATTCCGTCCTTGAACCTCGAAGTTGGTCAACTGGGTTCGGTCGCACCGACTGTTAATTTAGGATGACTTTGCCGATTATTTCAAGTTTAACGAAAGTTCCGGTTGCGTGATTTCCGATATTGAGGCTGAGAAAACCTCTCGAAACCACTGCTTATTCGTCTGCGAAACAAGAAATTCGTACCCGAATCAGGCAACCCGGCAAGAGAGGCAATTCAGGGTGGGCACCCCAGCAGCATGTTCATTTCGAGTGGTCCACAACGAGGAAGTCATCATGGTCGCCCGTTCCTTTTCGACCTTTGCCCAATTCGCCGTCGCCCAGATTGTCGTCGCTGGCGTGGCGTTGGCCACCACCGTCGCTCATGCTCAACCGTTTTCCCGGATGGATGGTTACGGTGCGGGAGGAGCAAATACGCCGATCGTCGTGATTCCCGACGATCCACGGACCGGGTCGCGGCCGACGGTCGTTCCCGGCGATTACGCACGTGTTCCCGGCGATTACTCGCGACCAAATCCGCCACAGTCCTACGCTGCCCAGCCTTACGCCGTGCAGCCGCATTCGGCACCCCCGTATTCCGTGCAGTCGAACGCTGCTCCTTCGCCCCGCTATGCGAGTCGACCGTCGGAAGGCCGTTATGACGGTCGCTATGACCTGGGTGCTTCCGGCGAACAAGGATCGCGTTCGGCGGCGAATCCCTTTCGCCAATACGACACGTCGAACGACCGCGAAGATCGTGCCCTCTCTCGGCCCGTTTATCGTCGGCCCAATTCGCAATATCGACTGGCCGCTCGCAACGAACCAGACGCTCCCATGTCGGTGATGCGCGACGGTGGCGAACGGCCGATGTCCAAAGGTACCGAAGGGGACATGTTGCCAAACCCGCCCGCCGTGCCACGAAATCCGCCCCAGCGCGCACCCCAGCACGCGGAAGAAATTCCGCTCGGCCAACATGCGATGGGCCAACCGATGATGGAACAGCCGGGCGACAACTACATCGACGCTCCCGGCGGAGAATACGAATCCTACGGCGGTGACGACTGCTTCTACGACGAGTGCGACGACAACGATTGCGATTATGATCCGTTCTTGATGATCCGCTTAATGATTCGCTGGTCGCGAAACTTGACGGTGGATGGAGGCGTCGAGGGCTTCAAAGGTCCGCTCGATTTGGGAATTCTCAGCAATTTTGGCTTTCACGAAGGTTTGAATTGGGGCGTGCCGCTGTTTCCGTGGTGGGGCGTTGGCGGACAGATCGGCTTTGAGGCGGTCAACACCGATTTACAACGCGGTTCGAATCCTCTCATTCGTCACTATCGCGAACAATACTTTTTCACGACCGGTTTGTTTCATCGACCCGGCCCGTGCGGCGGCTTGCAATGGGGCGTCGCGTTCGATCACCTCAACGACGAATACTACGTGAAGACGAAGCTCGAACAGTTCCGTGGCGAAGTCAGTTGGTGCGGAGCGCATCAACACGAGATCGGCGTTTGGACCGCGATCCATCTGAATCGCGAAGCCGACGTGAATTTGTTTCCCACCCGCGAAGTATCCACACTCGCCACACTCGAAGCTCTCGATCAATACAACTTTTTCTATCGCCGCCGATTTTGTGAAGGGGGCGATTTCCGCCTGTGGGGCGGATTCACCGGGCAAAGCGATGGGATTTTCGGCAGCGATTTCCATGTGCCGCTGTCGAACCACCTCGCCGTGCAATCGAACTTCAATTACATCATGCCTCACGTGAACTCAACATTGAGTAATCGCGAAGCGTGGAACCTGGGCATTGGCATCGTGTTTTATCCAGGCGGTCGGGCACGTTGCGGAGATCGCAGTCTGTATCGCCCCGTCTTTGACGTGGCCGACAACGGCACGTTTATTCAGGACATGCGATAAGGTAAATGCTCAGACGTGATTTTGTGCGTCGGGTTTATCCATTCGATTCAATCGTTCGCGAAGCATCTCGCGTGAAAGGTCGCCTTCCCAACGACTAATCACGACGGTCGCCACTCCGTTGCCGATCAAGTTGGTCAACGCGCGGCACTCGCTCATAAAGCGATCAATCCCGAGGAGCAGCGCGAGTGAGAGAACAGGAATGCTCGGAAAGGCGGTGATCGTCGCCACCAGCGTGATGAGACCTGCGCCGGTCACGGCCGCAGAACCCTTCGACGTGAGCATCGCGATCAGCACGAGGCCCAGTTGTTGACTGAAAGTCAGCGGCGTGTTTGTGGCCTGTGCGAGAAAGAGGGCCGCCATCGACAGATAGATACTCGTTCCATCCAGATTGAAACTATATCCCGTCGGCACGACAAGGCGGACGGTCGTTTTCGCACAACCGAGCCGTTCGAGCTTGACCATCAAGGACGACAGGGCCGATTCCGACGAACTCGTTCCCAACACAAGCCACAGTTCGTCTCGTAGATAGTAGACGAAGCGAAAAATCGAGAACCCGGCACAACGGGCGATCAGCCCCAGCACAATGACCACAAACAGCCCGGCTGTCACATAAAAACCGACCATCAACATCGCCAAGTTTAGGAGCGATTTAATTCCAAATTCGCCGACCGTAAAGGCCATCGCCCCGAAAGCACCAATGGGTGCGAGCCGCACGACAAGATTCAACATCCCGAATAGAACCTGCGTCGCCAGGTCGATCATTTGAATGATCGGCTCGCCCTGTTCACGCAGGAGTGAAATCGCCACGCCCGCCAGAATCGCAACGAACAGCGTGTGGAGCAGATTGCCTTCGACGAACGGGCTGAAGATCGTTTTCGGGATGATCGTGCGGAATGCCTCTTCGGCCTCGTGAGCTTTGGCCTTCTCGACCAGTTCGTTGATCTTGTCTCGGTCTTTTTTCGCAACTTTGGCCGGGTCGAAATTCAGACCGTCGCCCGGCCGCAAGACGTTGCCCACCGCGAGTCCGATGAACAGGGCCAAGGTCGAGACGATCTCGAAGTACAACAGCGTTTTCCAACCGACGCGGCCGAATTGCTTAAAATCGCCGAGAGAGGCAATGCCATGCACGACGGTGCAAAACACAATCGGTGCCACGAGCATCGACACCAGTGCAATGAATGCCCCGCCGAGCCATTTCAATTCTTTGGCAAAGTCGGGAACTAGCACACCGCAGGCAATACCCAGCGCAACGCCGATCAACACCTGTACGTACAGGTGTTGATACCACGCTTTGCGAACCGTCGTGTTTGGATTCATGCGGAAATTGTAGAGGACTCCGACTCCCAACGAAACCGGGGTGCCCTCGGATCGCTCCGCTGCTAAACGCGGAGTACCCGTTTTTCCCATGAATTGTCAATCTTCGCTCCATCGGCTACGATGATCCCGGTTGTTTCATGCCTGGGAGGTTTTCATGCCGAGTATGTCGTTGTCCGTGCCACATCAGTTGAGTCAAGAAGATGCGATGAATCGACTCAAACACTTTCTGGAAAAAGTGAAGCACCATTACGCGAGCCAAGTCAGCAATCTGTCTGAAACGTGGACCGACAATCTGCTCGAATTCGCCTTCACGACCTATGGTTTTAAGATCGACGGAAAACTGACCGTCGAGCCGACGCAAGTCGCGATCAACGGTCAACTTCCGTTCGCCGCGCTGATGTTCAAGGGGAAAATCGAGCAATCGATTCGGTCGGAACTGACTAAACTTCTGGCCTAAGTTGGGTCCGATGAAAATCTCATGCTTGTAGGTCAGGCTGCGGCGGGACCTATTCGGTTGATTTTTTGTTGCCATGCCCCTACGCCGCAGATAGCTCACTGCTTGACTCACATTTTCTAAGGGGACATTTGCCAGCGGCCATTCCCTGATCTTTCCTTCTCCCGTCAATGACGCATCAACCCCATTTTCGAGGAACTGTTTATGAAAACCATCCACGCATTCCGCTGTCTGCTCGGGGCCTTGATCGGCTCACTCATTTTCACTACGACCACAATGCCCGTCGCCGCCTGCACCCGGGTACTCTACGTCGCCAAGGACGGAACCGTCCTCACCGGCCGCTCGATGGACTGGGGCGAGGACTTGAAGTCCAACATGTGGGTGCTGCCGCGTGGGATGAAACGCGACGGGATGGGCGGAAAAAACAGTATTAGTTGGGAATCAAAATACGGAAGTCTCATTGTCTCTGGCTATGACATCGGCACGAGCGAGGGAATGAACGAAAAGGGCTTGGTCGTGAATATGCTCGCTCTCGTGGAGTCGGACTATGGTAAACCGGCGGAAGGGGGCAAAGTTATCTGCATGAGTACCTGGGCACAGTACATCCTCGACAACCATGCCACCGTTGCTGAGACGGTCGCCGATCTGAAAAAGGAAACCTTCCGCGTGCAAACGGTCGTGCTCCCCACCGGCAAACCGGCCAACATGCACCTGTGTATTTCCGACGCGAGTGGCGACTCGGCCGTATTTGAATACGTGCAGGGCAAGCTCGTCATCCATCATGGCAAGGACTACAAGGTAATGACGAACTCGCCGACTTACGACAAGCAATTGGCGATCATGGACTACTGGAAAGAAGCGGGCGGAATGTTGAAGTCGCTGCCCGGCACCTCCCGCGCCGCCGACCGCTTTGTACGGGCGACGTTTCTGCTCGATGCGATCCCCGTCGAGGCCTCCCCGAACTATATCGGCGGCGCACCGCAACAAAAGTTTCATTTTCAGGCAGCGATGTCGGTCCTCTCCGTGATGCGGAGTGTCGGCACACCGCTGGGCATAACTCAAGAAAGCCAGCCGTGGGTTTCCTCGACGATCTGGCGGACCGTCAGCGACAGCACGAATCGCATCGTGCTGTTCGATTCCGCCATGACGCCCGCCACGTTCTGGGTCCGTCTGGATGATCTCGATCTGAAGCCGGGCGCAGCAGTAAAAAAATTAGAACTTGTCGGTGGCAAGACCTACAGCGGCAACGCCGCCGACAAATTCGTCCCCGCCAAACTGTTCGACTTTGCACCGCTCGATCATGCTTTCGAAGGGGCGAAGAAATAACGGGTGCTTGCCCGCAGAATTCATCCGCACCGTGTTTGTTGGGATTACTTGTCACCCATTCACCACCGGTTTATGATTTTGCCAGTGTCGAACTGAAAACGGCCCTTACTAAGTAGAACTCATGCCTGTCCCTGGCAATATCAAACCGAAGCACAAGTCGATTGTCGAGTATCATGCCGCGCTGCGGGCGTACAGCGACCGGAACGTCACGCACGAA
>JAYUFG010000085.1:0-18332 GCA_043738845.1 Planctomycetaceae bacterium | reverse complement strand
GCCCGTAATGCAGCTTCCATGTTTTCGGCTCCTGTGTCAAAATGGGTTGAGTACTCTAGCTACTACTGCTAGCTGACACAAGATTTCTTACAGGCCCTACCCAAATGCGATATCGTCAACTAACCAAGTCTCCCTAGAAGAACTAAAGGGGAAGAACTACAAACGATCCGCACGAGTGTCCGGTGCTGCAACCCGTTGGGCGACCTTGAATGAACCGAGCAGGCGGTTGAACAAATCCGATTAGAATCGCCCCTTCGTCGCCACGGCCGACCCAAGAAATCAAATAATGGTTCACGACACCTTTTCCGTGTCCGAAATAACAATTTAGGGAGCAAGCACATGTTTTATTCATCGGATCGTCGGTTCAAAATTTGGGATTACAATGTAAGCCACAATCAACTCTTATTGCGAAGCCCCAGAACGCCCGAAATCAACACAAACATTGACTTCGTATTCTGGGGTGTTGAGTACATTGACCTACCAACGTCGTTCGTCGGAATCTCGTTAGAACCGCCTGAGCGGGCTGACATGTTCAATGTGGAACGATCTATAGGAAAACCCTGCGATATCTCAGGAGTTTATTGCGTGGTATCTGGTGAACAAAGGCACTTTGTTCTCGCTTCCGGATTCAAAGTTTTGGAAAACCAATTAGACATCTTCGAAACAAGCTTATACTATTTTTCGGGAACCGACAAAAAAAGGGATATTGGCGAAACGCTCGCGCACTCATAAGTACTACGTGGGGGGCCATCCAGGTTTCCTGCAACCATCTCTTTTTAGGTTTGTTTTTAGGAATTTCGGAAGCTTTGCAAAGGCAGGGGCCCGAAAACACGGTGTTTCGTAACCAACCGTGTTCGAATCGCGATGTCAATTCGAGTTCCATTTCCTGAAAGCAATCCAGTAGTCGAACAAAAAGGTTGATTTCCCCGTAAAATCAAGCGTTTTTCACAATCCTCGAAAAGCCCTTGAAAGGGATGGTTGCAAGCAATCGATGCGACCCTCGCAATTTTACGCCGCTCCATGACCATCCAGCGGCAACACAACTTGCACCGCCGTGCCGCCTGCGCCGCGGCGAATGAAATTCACGCTCCCCCCCAGGAGCGTCGCCCGCTCTTTCATTCCCGTCACACCCATCCGCCCGTTTTGATGGGCTTTGGTCAGGACGTCGGGTGTGATGCCGCGACCGTCGTCGGCGATCAAGACGCTGACTTTGTCGGGTGCTCGCTCTAGGTCGATCCAAACGTTGCTGGCGCGGGCGTGCTTGACGATGTTGTTGATTGCTTCTTGAATGATTCGATAGAGGGCGGTCTCGACGGTCTTGGGCAAACGGGGCGAAACCGGCCCTTGCGAATTCCAAGTCACGATCAAACCATGATTTTGATGAGCATCACTCGCCAATCGCTCAACCGCCGCGTGCAGCCCTAAGTCATCAAGCACCGCTGGCCGCAGCCCACGGGCTAAGCGGCGAATTTCATCCGCCGCTTGAATCGCCGTCCGCCGCAACTCGCCGACCTCAGCATGAACCTGCTTGAGATCGGCCGCATCGTCGAGGGTTCGCAAGCCCAGAATCAACGAGGTAAGCGATTGGCCGATTTCATCGTGCAAATCGCGGGCGATTCTGGCCCGTTCGTCTTCTTGGGCGGTGATCAATTGTCGGATGAGGTCGCCATGTTGCTTGAACGACCGTTGTAATTCTTGGGTGCGGAGGGCGACTCGTTGTTCCATTTCGCGTTTGTAGGCTTCACTCCGGCCGACGTCCTCGGCGGCACGCTGGGCCAGTCGAAATCCCCAATAGGTCGCACCCATCACCATTCCCAACATCAACAAGGCCACCAGTCCACCCCAACGTTGCAACCACACCGCCGCCGCGCTTTGGTGACGAAAACTCTCCTGCTCTAAAGTACGGACCACTCCGCGAAAGTGATTCATCAGTGCCAAAATATGCGCGTTCGTGCGGTCGATCGCCACCATGCTCTTAATCGCCTCGTCCCGTTTGTTTTCTCCAATCCGAGCAAACAGCCTTTCCGATTGTTTCAGCATGTCGGCCTTGGCCTTCGCTGCGTTTCGCAAGTCGGTCGTCAATGTTTCACCCTCGGAGTTCGTTGGCAAGCCGTGAAGCAATCCACGAACGGTCTCAACTTCTTCGTCAAATTGTCGAGAGGCGATCTGCATTCGACCGACCTCGCCCGTCAGATCGCGACTTTCAAAAATATCGTTGATCGGCGCATCAATCGCGAGCGACAAGCGATTGACCTCGGCGGCATGGTCCAAGACCTCAATCCAACGTCCGTTTTCGTTGATCGAGTCGGTGTAGCTTGTCACAATCCGATAGTTGAGCCACAAACTCAGGGCGACCGTGCAAACATCGAAGATCGCCAAGATGTAGTAAATCCAGTGCCAGCGTGGAAAGGGGGTCGGGGCTGGTGAAGGAGAATTTGCTGTCGCCATTGTTTACCGCATTCCGCCGTCGCTACACGAAAATCGAGTTCCTTTTATCATCCTCGCAGCCGGTCCATCGTGCAAACGGTGAACGGGGGATGGCTGTAAGGTCTTTACTGACATAGGTTTGCAACTTCGGCCTTAGAAACCATTCCGCCTTGCCTCGGTCGGGACCGACTCCTATAATTCCCCGCCATTTCAAAGGGTGCCGCGCGCTTAAGTCGATTGATTCCAGTCAGTTGCGCGCGGGCGACTAACTTTTCTTCCAACCAACTTTTCTTCGCGTCATTCCGTCGCATGAGGATGAACTTTTCTGTTCCACGCTAAGTCGGTGAGCTTCGTCGACCGTGCTGTGATGCGCGCGCCACTTTTGGCGCGTCGCCCGTTTGGGATTGCGCGGTGGTATCTTTCGTTGCTAACCGTTCTGTTGGTCTCCCTCATATCGCGTGCCGCCTTTTCTGAAGGGGTCGATTTTCTCCACCCGAGTCCAACTGATCGTATGAGTCTTTCGGCCGACTCGGTCGCCCGCTGGACCGAAGGTGCCTACGAGACTTGGCACTTGAAAGGAAACTGCGTTGTCACGCAGGGCCGCACTACGGCTCACTCCGAAGAAGCTCTGCTGTGGATTGAACGGGGCGACCCATTCCGCAATCAACCGCATAAAGTCATCGCTTATCTCGAAGGAGACGTTTCCATCACGCAGGATGAAGGGGGCCCGTCCAGCCGCTTGAAAGTCAAACCCGAACTTAAAGATCAATCCTGGTTTGGTCGTTTTACAACCTTCGTTACGCCCGAATGGAAAGGTGGACCGATCAGCGGGGAACCACAAGTCAAGCCGGGCGTTTACGAGCGGGCGGTTGCCGCCCGTGATCCGGTCCCGGCGGGAGTCATTCGCCGCGCACAATTCACGCAGCCCGCTGGGCCAGTGGGGCCAAATGCGTCGCTCGGTCCCATCGCGGGCGGTCCGGCCGTGGACCTGCCTCCGCCGGGGACTCGCCGCATTCGTGCCTTCGCCCGCAGCAACACGCCCGTTCAAGCCCAGATGTTTCCCAATCCGGGAACGAACGAATGGGTCGCCGTGATCAACTCTGGAATAACGTTGATCGTAGAAGGGATGGAGCGGGGCGGAGCGATTGACGTTTCTGCCGATCGGGTCGTGGTCTGGACGGCGGGCATGAACGAGCCTGACTTCGGCGGTCAACAACTGCAACGCTCGGACACGCCGCTCGAACTTTACCTCGAAGGAAATATCGAGTTCCGCCAAGGGGACCGGCTGATTCGTGCGAACTCGATGTACTACGACGTGCGGCGGGAAGTCGGTGTGATTCTGAATGCCGAAGCCCTCACGCCGATGCCCAAGTATCAAGGTCTCGTGCGGCTGAAGGCGGACGTCATTCAACAAGTGGACCGCAATAAACTTGTGGCGCGGAATGCCCTCTTCACCACAAGCCGTGTCGGCGACCCGACCTATGCGCTCGAAGCCAAGGAAATTGCATTCACGGACGAGCAAAAACCGGCCCTCGATCCGGTCACGGGAATGCCGGTTATTGATCCCGTCACCGGACAACCGGTCATCGAGCACTTGCCCTACGTGAGTTCGTCGGACAACTACGTCGATATTGAAGGGGTGCCGGTGTTGTACTTCCCTTACTTTGCGGGGGACGTGAGCAAGCCGATTTTTTACATCGAGCGGTTCGTGATTAAGAACGACGGACTGTTCGGCTTTCAAATTCTGACCGATTGGGACGTGTTTCAGATTCTGGGCTATAAGGAAAAGCCGCCGGGCCTCGATTGGACCGCCAGCTTTGATTATCTGTCGAAGCGTGGCCCGGCCGTCGGGACGCGATTTAGTTACGACAAGTTTGGCCTGTTCGACATTCCCGGCCCAACGAAGGGCTTCATCGACGGTTGGTATATTCACGACAAGGGTTTGGACAACCTCGGACAGGATCGTTCCGCCCTCGTGCCCGATACCAAGAATCGAGGTTGGGTTTACGGCCAACATCGGCAAGAGTTTCCCGACGACTGGGTTCTTTCGGCGGAGGTCGGTTATCTCTCGGACCGCAATTTCTTGGAGCAGTATCAAGAATCGATTTGGGAGACGCAAAAAGATTTGACAACCGGCATCGAGTTGAAAAAGTTTAAGGATAATGCCTCGATCTCGATCTCGGCCGATGTGCGCCTCAATAGTTTTTACACGCAGACGAATTGGCTGCCGCGAGTCGATCACTTTTGGATTGGCCAATCGCTGTTCGCCGACAGCGTCACATGGTTCGAACATTCGAGCGCAGCCTATGCCCAATTGAAAACCGCCTCGACCCCGTCTGATCCGGCCGACGCCGCTCCGTTCAAACTTCTCCCCTGGGAAAAGGACAGTGCAGGAACACGCTTCTCCACTCGTCAAGAACTCGATCTGCCGCTGCAAGCTGGCCCGGTCAAAATCGTGCCGTATGCGGAAGGCGAGATCACTCATTGGGGCGACGACCTGACGGGCCACGCCCTTGACCGGCTGTATGGTCAGTTCGGCGTGCGGGCCAGCTTGCCCTTTTGGGCGGTCAATCCGTTCATTCAAGACGATCTGCTCAACATTCACGGCGTTGCTCATAAGGCGACGCTCGATTTTGAATTCGCCTATGCCGATGCGAACCAAAACCTCAACCAGATTCCGCTCTACGATCAAATCGACGATGATGCGCAGGAACACTTCCGTCATCGGCTCGCCAACCAAATTTTTGGCGGGCCGGGTGCTGTCGCTCCGCAACGGTTCGATGAACGGTTTTATGCGTTGCGGAGTGGACTGGCGGGAAATGTCACCTCGCCCAGCACGGAAATCGCCGGAGACTTGATGGCCGCGAGGATGGGACTTCATCAACGGTGGCAAACCAAACGCGGTCCAGAAGACAATCGCCACACCATTGACTGGATCACGCTCGATACGGAAGCATCCTGGTTCCCGAAAGATGCTCGTGATAATTATGGTCAGGCTTTCGGCTTGGCCAACTACGATTTCAAGTGGTTGGTCGGCGACCGTTTGACACTGATGTCGGACGGGACGTATGACTTCTTCAACGACGGCCAAAAGGAAACGTCCATCGGGGCATTCTTGCAACGCCCACCACGCGGTGGATTGTTTTTGAGCTTCCGCTCGCTCGAAGGACCGATCAGTGCCAATGTCATGACGATTGCCTTCACTTATCGGATGAGTCCTAAGTGGGTCTCGGCGGTTAGCACGTCGGTTGACTTTGGTAAGACGGGCGCGGTCTCGCAAAGTTTCACGGTTACGCGAATTGGCGAATCGTTCTTGAGTACGCTCGGCTTCAACGTGGACGACACGCATAAAACCTTCGGCGTGGTCTACTTATTCGAGCCGCGATTCTTGCCGTTCAATCGCTTAAGTCGCTCGTCCGGCCTCGAAGTCCCCATGGCGGGAGTTTACGGACTCGAATAACACTCGGCCATGTCGCCGCGCCGCATTTTCAATTCATCGTTCATCGCTCATCATTTCTCCTCACGGCATCACGAACTCATGCTCCGGATGCCGCACCGTCAACACCGGACAGGGGGCTTTCCGCACCACCTTTTCCGCCACGCTTCCCAGCAGCATGTGCGAAATCGGCCCTCGCCCGTGCGTTCCCAAAATGATCAGGTCGATATTATTATCGCGGGCGTAATGAATGATCTCGATAAACTCGCTGGCCCCCCGCTGCACGACCAATTTGGCCTGAAACTTTTCACATTCTGCCGGTGTCAGGACTTCGTCGAGTTGTTTTTTCGTCGCCTGTTCGATGTTGTTAAACAGTTCGGGAGAATAAGGAATGTATCCATCGGGTAGCCATTCGATGAGGACATGCAGCAAATGGATCGACGCTTGAAACGCGCCCGCCAACTCCTTGGCATACTTCAGTGCAACCGCCGAGGTCTCACTAAAATCGGTCGGCACGAGAATCGTTTTGAGTGCGATCATGGAAGAACCTCTGCCGTTTGAGTAGTAGGTCAGGCATGTGTCCTGATGAAAATGTTGTCGGCCCGCTCCAATGTCGCCGCCCGCCCCGGAGGGGCGATGGGCTGTAGCCACGGGTGAAGCGGTACCCCGCGAAACCCGTGGAAGTTATTCGTGTCGTCCCAAATCGCCCCGGAGGGGCGATGGAATCATTAAGTCGAACATCGTCGTTGTCAGGACGATTGAAGTTGTAACGCACGCACGGGAGCCAATTTACCGAACCGTATGCTCTCGATGGATTGCCACAATCACGCGACCAGTCCTCCGCCCCTGCCGGGGCGGTTTTGGAATGCGATTCTTGGTTCACGGGTTGCGCGGAGTACCGCTCCACCCGTGGCTACATTCCATCGCCCCTGCCGGGGCGGGCGCAAACAATTAACACGTCAAACAACAAAACTGTTACCGCAATACTCTTCGACAGACTCTTATCCCTCCGCTACTTCCACGTACACCTTCAAAGCCTGCTTGTCCTCGACCAGGGTTTGCATCATCTTTTGGAAATTATCCAGACCCTGGATCGGGTTGGTCAAAATTCTTTGAATCACGCCGGGGTACATCACTTCTCCCAGTGCTAGGTCTTTAATTCCCGACTCAAAATGTTCGCGGTTGGCATTGACCGAGCCAACCAGTAACTTGTTCCCCAGCACCCAATCGAGGTTGATTTTGTCCGCCGGAACTTGATCGAGATGCTCCCGCCCGCCCGTCACACTCGTCCACACGAGAACGCCATTCAGTCCGAGAACCTGCATCGCCTCAAACGCCAGCGCGCTCGAACCGGTCGCATCGACGATCATGTCGGGCTTGCCAACCTTGCCCGTCAAAGCGGACAGCGGCGTTTCTTCCGTACTGATGTAGTGGGCACCCATCCCCGCCACAATTTCTGACTTTAGATTTTTCGGCTTGCTGCGGGCGAGCGTGTAAACTTCCAACCCTTTCAGCCGTAAGATCAGCGTCGTGAGCAAA
This sequence comes from Planctomycetaceae bacterium, assembly GCA_043738845.1. GTDB lineage: Bacteria > Planctomycetota > Planctomycetia > Pirellulales > DASRSE01 > DASRSE01. The sequence goes on along the minus strand of JAYUFG010000085.1, from coordinate 10,930 downwards.
CCGATTTGTCCTGCTCCCATCACGAAGGCGACTTTCGGACGCCAGACTTTCAATCGCCGCTGGACCTCAAACGCTTGTTGCACGGCCTTCGCGGCGCAGCTCATTGGCTCCGCCAAGACGTGCAGGTGTTTCAACCCCTGCGGCATTCGGACAATGTACTCCATATCATCGACGAAATACTCGGTCAGAAAACCGTGGAGCAGATTGATACCTCGTTCATAATACGTCTCTTCGCTGGTCATGTCACAGGTGCCGATCTGGTCATAGATCGAGCCGCCCGGCCGACGCACGGTCGCGGTGACATAATCGCCGGGTCGCAAATGCTTGACGTTGGGGCCAACTTCTTCGACGACGCCGAAGGACTCGTGACCGAGAATTAGGTATTCATAACCGGGGGGGCAGTTGCCATATTGCCCCTCGTTGATTTCCTTATCGGTCGCATCGACGCCGACTTTCAGCACTCGCACAAGAACGCCACGTCCGCCGGGGATGTCATCCACGCGGGGTTTCGGCGCATCGACCAGATGGACGGAGTTTTTATCGGCAGGACGCTGGGGAGTTCGGGCTTTTACCGCAATTGCTTTCATCGTCGTAACAATCCTTGCGAATCAGTTGAGGGAAACCACTTCGTATCCGTTTCCCGCAATTTACCCCGCCGAGCAAGCCTTGTACAGGTTCGCGAAGGGATCGGGTGCGGCAAAAAACCGCTTCGTTCGGGCGAGCGGCGAAACGTTCGTGATTTTCGACTCCATCCTCTCGTCGCTATGAATGTTGAATGTCACGGCGTTGTAACAACAGCTTTGTCTTCTTCCAACGTTCATGTTAAATTGGCCGATGTGCTTTCATAGTGCAGTCATGGCAACCTATTCCAATTTCAGAGGTGCAAAATGTCTCGTCTAGGTTTGGTATCCGTCGTGTTGATCGGCTGGCTGTCGGTCGTGGTGCTTTCAACGGCCCAGGCCGCCGAACCAGCCGAGATAAACAAAGCGTTTTCGGAACGGCTGCTAACCATTGCGAAGGAATATGGCACCTATGGCCGCGTTGATGATGAAGGACGCTGGGCACCGCAACTCTGCCGGATGCCGGACCCCTCCCGCGTGCGGGCCAGCACCAGCGAAGACGCCACGACACACGGAAAAAAACTCTACTTTCTGTTTGCCAAAGATCGGTGGGAATATCTGGGCCGAAGTTCGAAGGATATTGTTCCGTCGGACGACGAGAAAAAGAAGACGTCCCTTCCCATCGGACAAGTCGTCGTCAAGGAGTCGTGGGTTCCCGAAAAGGTTGAACGCACAAATGACGCCACTCCCGAAGTTGCGATTCAATCAAAGTTCGGGAAAAGTAAAGAAGGATACGGCGGGTCAATCCTTCCCATCGTCAAAGTCGGCGACGAGAAATTTCGCGCCAAGGATAAATTTGGTCTGTTCATCATGTATAAACTGGCGGAGGACACCGCCGACACCGATCACGGCTGGGTCTATGGAACCGTGACGGCGGATGGCAAGACCGTCACGGCCGCTGGAAAAGTAAAGTCGTGCATCGAGTGTCACGAAAAAGCCCCCCGCGACCGACTTTTTGGCGTCAAGTACGACGGTGCGTGATGGATTCGAGAGCGGATGTTATCCGCCGATTGCGACGGTTTGAGTCCGCGCTCGAAATTCGATAACCTGACATGCCAGCACTGTAGTCGATTCAAATCATGCGACAATAGGAGAACGGGTCGTCGATTATGCACAACTGAGAAGGCTTACGACCCCTTTGTACCGCATCCATTTAAGATGTGTACCTATATAATAATGACAAGCATTGATCCATCGCCTCGGTGGGGATACCGAAGGCTGGGTAAACTTTGCTTCCCGCACGCGATTAGACAATGCTTTGGCTGGTAGAACGACGAAGTAGACAGGATACTGTCGTAGTCACAATGGGACGCAAGGATAAACCGTGGCGGCGGTTTAATCCCCCTATTTATCTCTCAAATCCACGAATCCGTAGGGGCCGATTGAGGTCCGAGCGGTCGTCATTCTTGAATTCAGGTTTTCATGGAATCGGCCCGCATCCCGGATAACGAAGCGGCGCGACTCGCCGCGCTGCAAGCCCATTCCATTCTCGACACACCTCTGGAAGAGGTCTACGACGACTTGACCCGTCTGGCGGCCATTGTGTGCGGTGTCCCAATCGCGCTGATTTCTTTCATTGACGAAAAACGCCAATGGTTCAAGTCCTCTCACGGTTTGCCCGTGCGAGAAACGCCGCGTGAACTCGCCTTTTGCGCCCACGCGCTCTTGAAACCGGACGAATTGATGATTGTCCCCGACGCTCTGGAAGATGTCCGTTTTCACGATAATCCTCTGGTCGCCCACGAACCGGCGATCCGATTTTATGCGAGTGCTCCGCTCAGCACGCCCGAGGGAGACGCCCTGGGGACGATCTGCGTCATTGATCGTCGTCCCAGAACATTGACCGCAGAGCAACAAGAGGCCCTGCGGGCATTGGGGCATCAGGCTCAGGCTCTGTTACTGTTGCGTCGCAAGACGATTGCGCTGGAACAGGCCGAGAAAAACTCGCGCCGCTTGGCCGCAGTCGTCGAGTCGTCGGAAGATGTCATCATCAGTCGGGATCTAAACGGTGTCGTGCAAAGTTGGAACCAAAGCGCGGAGCGAATCCTGGGTTATACCGCCGAGGAAATGATCGGCCGCTCGATGTCGTCGCTGTTTCCGCCGGAACAAGTCGCCGCAGAAATGGACATGATCGAACAGATCCTCCGTGGAAAACCGATCAAGCATCGCGAAACCACGCGACAGACCAAGGACGGAAAGGCCATCGTTTTTTCGATTGCCTATTCGCCGATTCTCGATGTGGGGGGCAATACGGTCGGCGTTTCGACGATTGGCCGGGACATTACCGAACGAAAGCTCGCCGCTGAACAACGCCAAGCCCATCAGCTTCGAGGACGCTTGTTGCAGGCGGTCATGACGGCCCGTGAGGAAGAGCAGAAAAGAATCGCCCGTGATTTGCACGATGGCGTGGGCCAATGCCTGTCGTCGTTGAACTTTGGTTTGCAAGCGGCCAAGAGAACGGCCACGCAACCAGCGACGTTAGAAACCCTTGTCGAATTGCAAGAGATGTTGGCGAACGCGATGGAAGACGTACAAAGGATGACCCGAAAGCTGCGTCCGCCGCTATTGGATGAGTTGTCGTTGTCGTCAGCGTTGCAACGATTAGCGAATGATACGAGTGACATTGCGGAAATTCTGGTCGATTTCGAGGGGAATTCACTACGTAACCGCCGCTTTTCCAATGATTTGGAAACAACCCTCTTCCGGATCGCTCAAGAGTCGTTGAACAATATCGTCAAACACGCCGCTGCCAAGGCTGTGGAAATGTCGTTGAGCGTCCACGATCAGCAGGTTGAATTGTGCATCCGCGACGACGGCTGCGGATTTGACACGAAGAAAATTCTGGCCGCACCTGACGGATCGGGTTGGGGTTTGTTGGGCATGAAAGAACGGGCCGAATTGGCAGGTGGAACACTGTCGATTGAATCGACGCCGGGACAGGGGACAACCATTACGGTCTGTTTTCCACGGGAACAAGGACTGCCATCATGAGCATTCGCGTTTGTATCGTGGACGATCATGCCCTATTTCGCAAAGGGGTGCGGATGTTGCTCGGGACCGACGAAACAATTGAAATCGTCGGAGAAGGTGCCTGCGCCGCCGATGCATTGCGACTCCTGGCCGAAACCATGCCCGACATTTTAATCCTCGATTTGACCATGCCCGGTGAGTCGGGCGTAACCATCATTCCCAGAATTCGCGACGAATATCCAGCCGTGCGGATTTTGGTTCTCACGATGCACGACGATATTGATTATGCACACAGGGTTCTGGCGGCGGGCGCAGCCTCGTACATGACCAAGAGTGCCGCCGAGACGGAAGTCCTCTCGACGATTCATGCTGTGTTTGAAGGGCGGACCATCGTCAGTCTCGGCACAATGATGAACGAGCCGGGCCGTGTATTGGCGGGAGGATCAACCGAGGAGAAGGATCCGCCGCGACCACACCTAACTCAATTGAGCGAACGGGAACGGGAAGTGATCAGACTCATCGCGCTCGGTCACACGAGCAACGAAATCGCCGACAAATTGTATCTTAGTTCCAAGACGATTGACACCTATCGCTCGCGAATGATGACCAAACTCAAACTCAAATCACGGGCTGAACTCGTCCGCTTCGCAAATGAAAACGGCTTGGTCAGTTAGGCTCCAGCATCGAACATAACGACGCCGGGATCGCCTTCGGGCCAAAAACGTGAAAAAGATGTGTGTAAATGACAGGCCGCAGGCCGGACCTACGGTTTTTCGGTCGTTGGTGTTTGCGGTTCGAGCGTGAAGACGTTCGTGGTCGCGGTGGCGGGCAGGTTTTCAAACGTCTGCATCGAGAGCACCGTTTGATAGGTGCCGGGCTGCAAGACGCCTTCGGTGCGGAATTCGATTTCCGACGTCTGGCCGGGATAAATCCATTTGCCAAAGCCCGCCGTGATCGTCGAGCGGCGACCTTGATCGTCGGTCAATTCCAACACGCCATTCAGCGGCACAAAGCCAGGACTGTTGTTCGTGGCGGTCAAGTGAAAGACCCAATGACCGTCGCGATTCTCGCTCGTGAGGTCCGAAAACTTCACATCGGGTTTCGTCGGCGGTGAAAAGAAAACGGCGAGCGGAACCGCAGCTTTGATCTCGTGACCATCGCTCATGGAGCGAACGGTCAAGAAACCCCACTCCGGATCGACGGCATCTTTTTGCGTCTTCAGCGTCAGCCGCACACTTTGGGTCCGATTGGCGGGGAGATCGGCACTCTCTTGCGACAACCGCAACGCCTCGAGCGGTTTTCCTTCGAGCGAGGCGGCGGAAAATTCCAAATGCCGCTCGACGCCCGACGTGTTGCTGAATTTAAGCGTGAGTGTGCGATGCCCACCTTTGGCTTGGCTCAACATGATTTGGCCGGGGGAGACGGTCATTTGGTCATCGACGCGCGTCATCGACGCATCGAGGGCTGGGAACTGTCCCGCCACAATCGCAACGGGAAACGAGTCGGGATAAACGTCACGGCGGCCATTGTAAATGCTCACATTGAGGCCCGCTGGTCCGGGAACCAACGGAACCGTCACCGATGCTTCCAACCTTAGTCGGGCGTGCGGCAAGATTTTTACGACGGAGCGGTCCGGCTCTTCCAAATCACGACGGCTCGGCATGAACAGCGGAAACACGACGGGACGCTTCCCTTCGAGTGCCGTCTTAACCGTCGCATGAACTTGAAACTCAAAGGCGTTATCGGTTGGATTATCGACATAGACCCGGGCGACCGGGTTGCCGTTGACCGCGACGATATTGCCTTGATCGAATTTAAGTTTTGCCAGGTCGCCCTCGCCCGCACCGTCGATTTCGACGTCGCATCGCAGAATGTATTGGGTAATGAACTTGACGTTCGCCCGGACCCCCTTCTTTTCGGCAGCACCGGTCGGTTCATCGAGTTTCGTCGATTGACCTTTGTCACGGACCAAGAAACCCAATGAAAAGAAGTTGGAGCGGGTGTTTGGTACGGTCAATTCACCGCGAATGGGAACGGATTTGCCAGCGGCCAGCGTGAATGTCTTGGGTGTGGAAAACTTTACGGTCGAATCGGCTTTGCTCGTTTCTTCAAACGAGATTACTCCCGACTCTTCTTGTCGCAGGGTCGTGACGGCGACTTCAACTTCGACTTCTCGGCCAGTGGAGGAGACGGTGAAGTCAAAGGGAACTACATCGCCGCGTCGCGCCTTGGAGCGTTGCACGACCGGCTCGATCCGAAAACCCGGCTCGACCTTTTGCTGAAGCGTGATCGTTTTATTGCCGCCGTTGTCGGCATTTTTTTCGGAACCCTTTTCAGTTGCTTTTTCTGTGGCAGGGGGTGATTCTGCCCGAACCACCGTCGCAGTGAAAGCCGCGAGGCCACAGGAAAACAGGGAGATGAACGTGAAGGCTCGCGTGGGACGCGAGGAATATGCGACGTGAGCACGAGTAGACATGGCGAGGAAGACCTTAGCGTTTAATCGGCGTGGCCGGGCCGCGTTCCATCGCAATCTCGGGTAGCACAATGCGGGGGGAAATGAAAATCACAACTTCAACATCTTTTTCTTGTCGCTGAACCGACTTGAACATGTTTCCGACCAAGGGGAGACTGCTCAGCCCCGGAACGCGATTGATATTTTCGACCATCTGTCGTTGGACGAGTCCGCCGATGACAATCGTCTTGCCATCTTGCACATGCACGGTCGTCGAAACCGAACGGCGATTGATAATCGGATACGCACTGGTGGAGGTCGTGTTGGCCGTGTTGGTCGTGTCTTCGCTGACCTCGGCCTTTTCGATATTAACCGTAACGGTCTCACCACGGATTTGCGGCGTCATCGCCAACACAATTCCGGAATCGACTTTTTGGACATTGTTTTGCAGGATGAAGCTATTGCTGGGATTGGACGTCGTGCCCGAGTTGGCTTGTTGACCACTGAAAAACGTCTCGCGGCTGATCGAAATGTTGGCCTTGTCGCCATCTTTGGCCATCACGCGGGGTGCGGCGCGAATGGACAAATATCCGTTCTCCGCCAGCAATTTCACAAAAGTTTGCGTCGTCGCGAAGTCGCTGAAAACCTGTCGGCCACCCGCCTTAGTATAGTTGCCAGAAATTCCCAGCCCCTGAACACCCACGCTAAACGCATCCTTGCCGTCAATCGGGACGGCATGACTCCAATCAAGGCCAAAGCGAAAATTGCACTCCGGCGAGATCACGCACACTATCGCTTCGAGCAAGACCTGCGGGATCGGCTGATCGACTTGGCGGAACCGCTCCAAAATGATCTGAGTATGTGTTTTCGGCGCATCGACGGCGATCAAGTTCGCCTTTTCAACAACCCGCACATATTTTTTCAAACGCTCGGGCAACACGGCGACAATCTCGATGGCCGGATGATGCTGTGGACGGAACTCGCGATGCTCGGCAATTCGATAGAACAGCGGTCCTTCGGGATCCGACGTAGCGACGAGATACTGTCCCTCTCGCTTCGCAAAGACTAAACCCAGCGGCGAGAGAACCTTGTCAAAGGCGACTTCAATGTCGGGCGTTTCAATGTTCGCGGTAACATTGCCCTTCAGCTTTTCGTCCATTATGACGGAAACCTTCGCATCATCGGCGAGCGTTTGAATCGCTTCGCGAACGTCGGTGTCTTGAAAGGTTTCGTTGATCATTTTGCCCGCCACGAGTTTCGAGGAAAATCCGGCGATGGGGGGCGGCGGAAGTTCTTCTTCGCCGGGCAGGCGATTTTTGCGTTCGGCCGATGTGGGCGAATCGACTTCCGTCACGCCCGTGTTTTCGGGATTGTTGGCATTCTTGGTCACGGCCTGCTGAAAGAGCGAATCAATCGTTGGCCGGGGTGCCGGATCGAGACCAGAACAACCACTGCCGAGCACCACACATCCGAGCGCAACGCAGCCAACCGCAGCGAACAGCCACGCAGCACGGAGATTCATTGTGAGGGGTGGGAGGTTCATACGAAAACTTAGTGACTCTCTACCAGGACTTCGTTCGTACCGCCGTTTGCACGGCAAGGTTGTAATTTCCCGCCGCCATCAAATCCGGTTCTCTAACGGGCGTCATGTAAACGCGAAAACGGCAAACGCCAGAACCTTGCACGACGGCGGCCACATTGGCGGAGTCGGTCCCATGGCCCGCGTGCGATTGGTCGGCGGGCCGCACCACGGCACATTGGATCGAACCTGATTTGTCGATCAAAACTAATTTCATTTGCACGTCGGTTCGGTCGCCCGTGTGATTTTCTTGAGCAAAGGCGGGACAATTCCAGGTGACGACCGAAGGTTGTGCTTGTTGACATTGGAACGACCATTCGCCGATCAGGCCGGTCCCTTCGGGCGTGGCGGCCGTTTGGGTGGCGACCAAAGCACCCCCTGCGGCAAGCGCGACGTTACCCGATACTCCGGTCGTCAGCACACAAGCCAGGAATAAAACGCAGTGCCGCCGCGTCAACCTGCCCGTTGAAGCGGCTGATGTTTTTCGTGTAGCGATGATTAAAATGCGATTTTGCATAACGAATCTCTACGACTCTCTAAAAATGCGACTGCTGTGCGGAATCCTCCGCACAGCAGTCGGTCCCCTCACAAATATCAAACACTTTCGATACTAGTTGGCAGTCACAGTACCGGTGACGGTGGTGGCATAGTCACCGGCAGCGAACGTACCGAACACATCGGTGATGAACGTCACGCCCAGGTTGAACGAGGCTTTTCCAACACCGTTCGACGAAGCGGTCACACTGGCGACGTTCGCACTGGTGGCATAGTCGGTCGTGTCGGTCGCTTTGGTCACGGTCCATGTGGCCGGTCCAGTCGAAGACGCAACAGCCAAATCGAGCTTGGCATTACGCTTGAAACTGCTGTCGGTCGTGTGAACAAACGCATGATTCGTCGCGAACGAAACGCTAACTCCGTTTTGAACGTTGCCCTTCACGCTCCACGATTGGTTCGGAAAAACTTGGTTCGTATCGGTCGTGTCGTGGTTAATCAAAACATTGCTCGGTGCGGTGATCGAAACGTTCGCGGGTACACGGACGGTGAACGTTTGCGAAGCCGTTGCGCTCGTTTGAGCATACGACGTGCTGGTTAAGGACAGGACAGCAACCAACGCAAAAGCGGAAACAAGATACTTCTTCATGGCAGTGGATTCCTAACAAACTAAGAAAAGAGAAGAGAAAAACGAACGAACCCTGCCTTCCAGGCGACTTAGGCGTTCCATCAAAATTTGCCGCCAGTGGTTTGGGCTTCATCAATCGCTTGACGGGAGCCATTCACCGGCAACAACTCTGGACGCTGGGAAATTTGACTTCGTACTCGGATGGTCACGTCCGTACTCGTCGGATGGTTACATCACAACGAATACTCGACGTGCGATCACGAAGTTTTTTTTCCGTTCTGACGATCTTTCTAATCTGCTTCTCTTCCCTCTCGCACGACCCAAAAAGGCCGGGCGCAAGGGAGCGGAACAGTAGAAGGATGAGGCTGCATTGTCAACGTGAAACCACGGGAAAACCAGCTTGAAAACAGTCTTCAGGTTGGTCGCTCAGGTGGTTCCCGACAACGTTGCAGTTGTCAGTCGAGAGAAACCTAGGTGGCAAAAAACCGAGAGGCAAATTGGACTACATGGAATTCCAACTTTACCCACATGTGTTGATTGTTATGTAAGGTTTTATCGCGAGAGACGACGCAAACTACCTACAGTCACGATTGAGGTTTGGCTATGAACGATCAAGCGTCTCCTTACGATTTGATCGCATGTAGGGAAAAATGAATGTCAATTTGCGTCAAGCATGGGTCAAAACTCGATTGTTCGTTGTGATTCCCACGATCTCATACACCGGCAGAATCGCTAGGTCACTTGTAAGAAAGAACTGCCGATGACATATCGACGGTGACGCATTAGATTGTGGCGGACAAACGGCGGTGACCAATCTCAATCGCAACTGGCAGGCGTGGTTTTCTCGAAGGTAACCTCGGCGGGTGTTTTACAGCCGAGACATTTGCGCGGACGATTGTTTAAGCGTCGCTCTTTGTCCCGGACCTCGTCATGGGTCACGTTGCGAAAGTCGGTTCGCTTGGCAGGAAAGATACTCCGTGTTTTCCGTCAGCAAATCACAAGAACCAATTATTAAGGGATAGTCCCGAAATAACTTCCCGATATCACATTTGATGCGTCCCTGCGGCCATTTCGGTTCCGCCTCGCTCCGCTGCTAACCGAAGATCGCAAAACCGGGAAGTTATTTCGGGACTGTTCCTAAGCGATACATTGCTCATCCAGCAGAACACCACTGCCGTGAGGAATTTCAGTCGGAATTATTGAGGTTGTTGCGTGCCCACGGGATCGAATTCGATGAACGATATGTTTTCGATTGAGATGGTGCGCCGACAATCGCGACAATAGAGTAACAATTCGTGACGTATTCGGAATCCTTTCGACACTAAACAATCCGCACTGCTAATGAACCAACCTCACTTTCAACCCGCCACTCAATCACAATCGGGTTGCGTCCATCGAGTATTCTCACGACGCATAACTACGTTCCTGCTGGCACTGGCCATCGTCATTGTCGTGAATACCACGCCCGCCTGGGCGGGAATCCTCACCAACGGAAACCTAACGGTCAATATTCTCGAAACCAACGGGGCGATTGGATCAGTCGTCTTTGATGGCTACGAATTCTTTCATATCAGTTCCACCGCTTCCGTGGCAGACTACGGAATGCAGCTTGGCAGCGACGACACGACCTTCGCCAAGAATACCGAAATCCCTTCGCCCGGCACTCCGACCATTCCCGTAACCGTGACGGGCGGAAATGTCGTGACCGGAACGTACACGGATGTAGGAGCGGGCGCGAATGTGACCTTTGTACGGACGTATTCGATTGTGCCCGCTCGGCATGTTATCAGAATTGTGACCGACATCACGAATCATGGCGATCCGCTCACGCTCGCGTATTTCGATACCTATAACGCGGAGCAAGGGGTTCAGCAGTCTCCCACCCTGGGCCACTCCACGTATAATCTGGGTCTTCCATTGGGAGGTGCGACAGCGGGCCAAAGCAGCATCAGCAGCAATGGCGGCGTCAGCTATCAAGAGACGGTAATCGCCGGATCGTTGGATCCACGGGTGACCGTCGCAGCGGGCGGTTTCTTTTCGCTGTTTGAAGGAGCAGATGTCAACGACTTCTTTGATTTTCCGTTTAACGACAACGGGGCACTCGACGACAATGGCCTTCACATTGGAATTCGCACGCCGCTAGGGGCGAATGTAACAACCCGCTACACGTTTGATCTTTCGTTTGGCGA
>JAYUFG010000084.1:0-6947 GCA_043738845.1 Planctomycetaceae bacterium | reverse complement strand
CGAAGGGGGCCACGCTCCTTTCGCTGGAATTGATTCCCCGCATCACGCGGGCGCAAAGTATGGACGTTCTTTCTTCGCAAGCGACGATTGCCGGTTATCGGGCGGTGCTGCTCGCCGCGTTGGCCTTGCCCAAAATGTTTCCGATGATGACGACCGCTGCGGGCACGCTCACGCCCGCCAAGGTTTTTATCAATGGTGCAGGCGTTGCTGGCCTGCAAGCGATTGCCGCAGCACGACGTTTAGGAGCGGTCGTTTCAGCCTATGACGTGCGAGCCGCCGTCAAAGAACAGGTGCAAAGCCTGGGCGGAAAATTCATCGAGTTGCCACTCGACTCTAAACAGGCCGAAGGAACCGGCGGTTACGCTCAGGCGGCCGGCGAAGATTTTTATCGCAAACAGCGGGAGCTTTTGACCGAGGTCGTCGCCGCCCATGATGTTGTCATCACGACGGCCGTCATTCCTGGCAAAATAGCACCGCTCATTTTCACAGCCGACATGGTTCAAGGGATGCAGCCTGGCTCGGTGATCGTGGATGTGGCGGCCGAACGAGGCGGAAATTGTGAACTGACCAAGCCGGGAGAAACGGTCGTCGTCAACGGTGTGATGATCCTTGGCCCGACAAACCTGCCCAGTGAAATTCCCAATCACGCCAGCCAAATGTTTGCCAAGAACGTGACGACGTTTCTATCGAGCCTCATCAAAGATGGTCAATTCAATTTCGACCTGACCGACGAGATCATTCGCGAAACGCTTGTCTGTAAATCAGGCGAAGTCGTTCACGCGAAGGTCAAGGAATTGCTCTCGGGCAAGTAGGCGACTTGCACGGAGGGGTGTTTGGCTTCTTTGTGCAGACGATCGTTACGACATGCCGGTTGTTTCGCGAACTCCTGTTCCTCACAGCGGACCCCACCGCTTTGGCAAACTACGGCGCACTGTACAAATAGGCGAACAGGTCGGTGATTTCTTCGATGGTGAGTTTATCGAAGGCACCTTCGGGCATGGCCGAGATTTTGCTGGCGACCATTTGCTCGATATCCTTCTTGGCAATCGTCACTTTTTCAGCGTTCGGTTGCAGCACGACGACATTGTCGCCCGCCTCACCAACGATCCCCATGAACTGGCGGCCGTCCTTAGTCTGGATGTTTTTCGCAATGAATTGATCGGAAATCACGAGCGAGGGAAACAACACCGACTCGATAATTTCCTTTCTTTGAAAGCGTTTGGTCACGGCCGACAGATCGGGGCCGATCCCTTCACCACGATTGGCGAATTTGTGGCATTTCACACAATTGGCTTTATCGAAAACCGCCGCGCCGCGGGTCGCGTCACCAACGTGCAACGGGTTTTCCAAGTGCGATAGAAGTTGGGCCAGCTTCCATTTGTTCTTGTCGGTCTCGGGAAGTTTCGCTTCGGGCAGATCGGGATATTCTTCGGCGAACCATTTTTGCCAGAGGGCCAACGTTTCGGTCGGTTTAGCATTTGCTTCGCCAAGCGTTTTTCCGGTCCAATGTTTCATCAACGCCAGGGCCTCTTGGCCACCTTGATCTTTAAGCTTCAAGCCCAGCAAGATCGCATTGCGACGGAGTTCCGGTTTGTTGCTACGAAAGTCGAACTTGACGAGCGACCGCATGACCTCGCGAGCCGTGTTTCCTTCGACAAACACGAGCGAACGACAGAGCAATTGCCAATCGTACTGCGTGCGACGTTTCGTAAGGACATGCTGACTGAGTGCCAACGCCACGTCGGAACGTCGTTCGGGCGACGACTCGAAAACTTGCCGTAGGTGATTTAATGCGGCATCGTCGCCGGTGCGACCGAGGGCGAGAATCAATTCGCGACCAAGCTCTTTGGAATCGGGCTTCTTGAAGTCCAGGTTTTTATCTACGTCGAGCAACTCACTCACCGTCGAGTCTCCAAGCTCGTTCGGCAGATTGCGAAGTAATTGTACATAGACGCTGGGATTCGCACTCGAAGTGGTTAGCAATTTGAGACGATCTTCGGGCGGAATCTCGCGAATGAAATCGTTGGCGCCGTTTTGGAAATAACCATGAAAACTATTTCCTCCGTTAAGCTTTTTTGTCGAATCGTAGTAGGTCAGCAACTTGCTACGAAGTTCGTTCGCCCAACCGGCCTTTAGAAATCGGGCGTACATTGCGATGTGAAACTTTTCGAGGTCGGGCGACTTGCCTTCGAGTTCCGCAATCAAGCGGGGGGCCAACGTCGGGTCTTGTAGGTACACGAGTAGCCGAACCAACTCTCGTTGGATGGACGAATTCTTCGCCGGAAATTTAGGTGACAATTTATCGCGCAGACCCGTCGCATTTTCCGGCGAGATTTTACCTTGGGCGAGAGCAACCTGAGCGATCCGCAAGAGATCGAGTTGATCCGCATCGGAAAGTTCACTGGCAAATAGCGTTTCCGCTCGGGCAAGAATTGCGGCGGGTGGAACTTTGTCGGAATTCAAACCAAGCAACGCGACGCTCCCCATCGTGAATTCGCGAATGCTTTCTGATTTCAAGGCGCTGTCGGACCATTGATCGAGCGGGATGTTTTGCAATACTCGCATTGCCGACCAAGCAACGAAGTGGTCGGTGTCGCCGAGCAGTTTGACCAATTGAGGAACGGGACCGGGCTTGCCAATGCGGACGAGCGACTCACACGCCAAGCGGCGCACGCGGGCTTCTCCATCCGTCAACAAAGCGGAAAGTCGGGCAGCAACGGCGTCGGTCGAATGCAAGCCAAGCAAATAAATCGCCCGTTCGCAAACCGGGTGGTCGTTGTCGTGCGTGAGTTTGAGCAACAGTTCTTCGGAGGGTGCCGGGCCGAACAGTTGCAATAGATGCAACGCTTGAACACGTTCCGCTGAAGATCGCTTGGCATCGGCTGCGGCGGCGTTTAGATCGGTTTCCCAGGTTGGACCAAGTTTCGCCTTCAGGTCGCTTATGACATGTCGCGACCAGGCGGTGTTGAGTTGCGGCTGAGCGAGAGCCGCGTCGATTCCGGTTTTCGGGGCGGAATCGGCTCGGGCGTCGGAAGTCGTCGTGGCCACAATCCGATAGATGCCTCCCTCGGTACCGCGTCCACCCGTGCAAAAGTAGACACTGCCGTCGGGACCGACTTCAATGTCGGGCGTGTTCAGCGGTTTGCCTTCGAGGAAAGTTTCCTCTTCACCCTTAAAGGTCGCACCATTCGCCTTGAGGTGAATCGCGAGAATCCGCCCCCGTGACCAGTCGGTCATGAACAACGCGCCACGATATTTTTCGGGATAGGCCGTGTGCTGATAGAACGTAATCCCGGTGGGAGAGCCGCGACCGTTGTCGATCACGCTGCCGAGACTGTCCACATAATAGTCGGGCCACTTTGACCACCCGCTCCGCCAGCCATATTCGCCGCCGGGAACCAAGTGATTCACGCGAGTCGGCCGATACCAAGGGAGATTCTCGTCCCACTCCATGTCGGAATCGAACGTAAATAGTTCACCAGCACCATTGAACGCAAGATCATAGGAATTACGAAATCCGCCGCAAAACAATTCGACGTTCTTGCCGTCGGCGTCGAAGCGTGCGACGGTCCCGCCGGGCGATTTGATCCCACTGGCGTGACCGTTGGCGTCTTCGTATTTCGGCGTGAGCAGGTCGGCTTCGTAATAGTGATGATGAGGACTTGAAGCGGCGGGCGCATCTTTCAGACCGGCATGATTGCCGATCATCAAATAGATTTTTCCGTCTGGCCCAACGGTCGGTTGATGGGGTCCATGTTCGCCCATTCCGCCGCGAAATTTGAGAATCGCTTCGACTTTTTGAGCGTCGCCGTTGGCGGCGTCATTGGTCACACGATACAGGGCTGTCCCGTCGGGACCATTGCCGACGATGTAGGTCGCGCCCCGATAGGCAAGTAATCCCTGACAGTTGGTCAACTTGTCACAAAAGGTCGAAATCTGCGACTTGCCCAACTCGCCCAGATTTGTCACGAGCAGGACTGGCCCACCTTCTTTGCCGCAGAGCAAATTTCCCTGCTCATCGAAGGTCATCGAGACGAGCGAACCGATCTCTTTGCCGACAAGCTGCTCAACCTTAAAGCCGGGTTGGGTCGTGAAGCGTTCAGCCGCACTTGATGGCGGCAGGGTCGAACACAAAAGTATTGAGAACAACAAACCAACGCCGCTCGTGGACGAGCGTGCTAAGCGAGATGGCAACGTCGAACACAGCAGCGTGGGGAATAAACAACCAACAGGCGCAATAGTGCAATTCAACAGATGTCGCATCAAGGTTCCTCTCACGTGGGTTAGTTCGCCAACAGGCGTTCCACGCTTTCAATGAGGCGATCCATGCCGAACGGTTTACGAAGATAATCATCCACGCCGAGCATTTCGGCGTAGGCTTTATGGCGGCTTCCCTCATTGGCGGTGATCATAATAATCCGCATCGGAATCGGCCGCGAACGACGGAGCTTTTCCAAAACCAGAAACCCACTCCGTTTGGGCATCATCATATCGAGGATCAACAGATCGGGGTCTTCCCGTTCTGCCAGGGCCAAGCCCTGGTTCCCATCCCGCGCGATGATGGTCGTATATCCTTTGGCTTCCAAGGCCAACTTCATCGACTCGATGATTTCCCCATCGTCGTCTACGAGCAGAATGCGTTTGGAAGCTGCTTTATTTTCCTTGTCAGCCATGAAACCCAACCTCTACAGGCAAAAACGCAAAATGGAACCACGAACGGGCCACTACTAATTGCTCGTGAAATCGTCCTTAACACATCAATTCAGAACGGTATCGCTCCTAAATTGGCAACCAGCGAAACAATCGGCCCGAAACCGCCTGCATTTTGCCAGAAGGTGGGGAACTGCGAAAGCCCCCTGTGGAGGGCGAAAATACTTTCGCCGACTTTAACGGACGACTTTTCCCAGAGTTTTGCCCCATCGCTTGGCGACAGGCGGTTTGGGGAATAAACTAGAGCTATGTCGTTAAAAGGCGAAATGGGCCGGACCCGAACAGACCGGTCATGCGAAATCGTTTCCGCCGTACTGATATGTAATCGAGCGAAATAGGGAAGAGCAATGGTTTCACGTGAAACATTTTATGGTCGGCCGCTGGCGGTCGCGTGCCTGTTCGTCGGACTGATGGGGCTGCCGATCATGGCCGGTCCGGTATTTGCAGGGGTTCCCTTGGCGGGTGGCTCTTCAGAGGCAGCGGTTCTTCAATATCGCACGGCCGTCGGTTTGCAGAATCGGTCAGTCTTTGATTTGGCCTCCGATGAATGGGAAGTATTTTTGCGAAAGTTCCCGAATGACCCCTTGGCGAATAAAGCCCGCCATTATCGGGGCGTGTGTCTGATTCAAACGCAAAAATACGACGAGGCGGCCCAACTGTTCGAGGCGGTCATCGCCAAAGATGCGAAATTTGAACTCGCCGAACAGACGCTATTCAATTTGTCCTTGGCCTACACCGGTCTAAAGCAAAGCGACAAGGCCGACGCGACGTACAAGAAATTGCTGGAAAAGTTTCCCACTGGCAAGCTCGTCCCACAGATACTCAGCAATCGGGGCGACTTGCTGTACGGCGCGAACAAAAAAGAAGAAGCCTCCAAAGTCTGGAAAGAACTGCTCGACAAGCACGCCCCAAAGGCGGGCGACAGCTTTCGCCCAGAGACGCTGTACTCGCTGGGGGTCGTGTCGCAAGAGTTGGGCCGTTTCGACGAGGCCGACAAACACTACGATACGTTTCTTAAGGAAAATCCGCAGCATCCGCAATTTGGCGAAGTGACGTTCAACAAAGCCGAATTGATGATGGTTCAAAAGAAGTTTGCCGAGGCTGAACAACAATTTGCCGTCGCGGCCAAGCTCAAAGAATTTGGTCAGGCCGATCAAGCGACGATGCGGCAAGCCGACGCAATGGCGATGCAAAAGAAGCACGAGCAAGCGGCGGCCCTGTATCTCAGCGTGCCGAAGAAATTTGCCGAATCGAAATTTGCCGGACCGGCGATGGTTTTCGCGGGCAATAATTTTTATCTCGCGAATAAACAGACCGAAGCTCGCGAATCGTTGGGTAAAGCCCTGGCCGCCGGTGGCGAGCGAGCACCCGAAGCTGCCCACTGGATCGCCCGTAGTTGGTTGAAGGACGGCAAACCGGTCGAGGCGTTAAAGATCGTCGAGCAAATTTTGCCTTCTTCAGAAAAGTCGCCGTACTTTGTGGAGGTCTTGATGGATCAAGCCGATGCGTCGTTCGAGATTGCGGACAAGAAACCACAGGCCATCGAGATGTACGCCCGCATTGCCGAGAAACACGCCGACCATCCGCAGGCGGCTCAGGCGTTGTACAACGCCGCCTTTGCCGCATTAGGAATGGAAAAGTACGATCAAGCCCTCTCCTACGCCAAATTATTTCAAGACAAATTCAAAGACCACAATCTGGGCTTCGATGTAAAAACGCTCGAGGCGGAAAGTTTGTTGCTTTCGAGAAAGTATCCCGACGCGGACATTGTTTTTAAGCAGTTGCTCGACAAGCCGTCGGCAAACGCTGATCTGGAACAATTGCAAATTCGCCGCGGACTTTGTCTGAATCTGCAAAGAAAAGACGACGAGTCGATCAAGTTTATTCAATCGTTTCTGCCGACGATGAAGGATCCGGCCAAAAAGGCGGAAGCGCAATACTTGCTCGGCTCGGCCCAACTAGAGACCAAAAAACTGCCGGAGGCGATCAAGTCGTTCGAGTTGGCCCTGACGACAATGCCCAAGGGACAGCCGGGCGAGAAGATTCTCTTAGCACTCGCACAGGCCCAACGACAATCGACCGATGTAAAGGGGGCTATTTCCTCCGTTCGCCGATTGATTCAAGAGTATCCCAAGAGTGCGCAACTCGATCAGGCCCATTTTCGACTCGGTGATTATTTGAACGCCGAGCAAGATTACAAGTCGGCCGTTGCCGAGTATGAAGCGGTCCTAATTCAA
>JAYUFG010000083.1:0-6965 GCA_043738845.1 Planctomycetaceae bacterium | reverse complement strand
CGATCTTCACCGATTACGACGCGGCGGGCCGTTTGGAACGGGTGCGTGACAAAGATTCCTTCTACGCTTATACTTACGACAACCTGGACCGCGCCAAGACGATCACGTTTGGAGAAACGACCGCTCACAACACGTTCGCTGGGTACTCCCTGGTGTATGACTACGGCAGTCGGGCGGACGGACTCATCGACAATGTTAAAGCGACGTTCGCGGGGACGGCGGACTTTATGACGAAGTACGGATACGACGAAAATATGCACGTCAACAAGATCACGCAATCGAGTCAGACGGGTCACGACAACGTCGCGTATAAGGACGTGTCGCTCAAGATCGACGCCGATGGTCGGTTGCAAACTGTGTTTCGCTATGGTTCGGCGGTCAGTCCGCTCGTCTCGGCGTCGAAGTATGAGTACGACGCCGATGGTCGCCTGGTCGAGGTGTGGCACGCGGCTGATTTGAATGCTTTGGACAATGCAACCGCCCTGGCTCATTATCATCAGCATTACAACGAGCAGCAGCGGCTCGATGATCTGTCGATTTCGCAGTCAGGCAAGTCGTTCACCGATCTGGCGTACACTTACGACAACTCGGGACAACTGACCGACGTGAGTAAGCACGTCGCCGACCTGAGCAGTAGTGAGGCGTATCGCTACGATCAAAACGGCAACCGCACGTCGGCCAACGGTGCGACTTACACGCCGCCGAACGCGGGCGACCTTAATCGCTTGCAAAACGACGGGGAGTATGCGTACACGTACACCGCGTTCGGGGAGCGGGCGACGAGGACGATGCTCGATGCAAGTGGCCATGCGACATTGGAACACACGGTTTACACGTGGGACAATCGGCATCGGCTGACGGACGTTGCGGTTTATGCGAGTTCGGCCTATTTAGGGAACGCGACCAAGACGATCCATTACACTTACGACGTGTTCAACCAATTGATTCTGACGCAGGTCACGAACGTCACCGAGTTCACAACGCAAACCACGTTCACGCAGTTTGTGCATGATCGGGGTGAGTGTGTGTTGACGAATCGTTGGACGGTCGGCGACGGTGTCCTTCCGCCGCCGACGCTCACGCGGTTTTTGTATGGGCCGGAAACCGATCAGTTGTTGGCAATTGAAGTAAGTACATCGGCGGCAACTTCCGGCACCGTTTATTGGGCCTACTCCGACTATTTGGGAACGGTTCGCGAGTTGCGGACGAACACGAACGAGCGGGTCTCGTGGCGAGACTTCGATAGTTTCGGTAACATCATCGCCGAGGAGCGTTCGGCCACATTCACCGCGGCGATGCCCGTCGCGTTCACGGGCCGCTGGTGGGACGCGGATTCGCGGTTGTATCAATATCGTGCCCGGTGGTATGATCCGCACACGGGCGAGTTCCTCTCCCCCGACCCGATCCAAGACGATTTTAACAACACGTATCGTTACGTCGGCAACGGCCCGACGGATGGAGCGGATTCGCGAAAGTCCGCATCAATTCGGATCGCAATCCGGAATGGGTTTATCAAAGGGTCGGAAATTGGTGGGTGGACGTCGAATCCTGGAGGAAGGTTGAAATTATTGGCGAGAAGTTTCCCGGAGGTGTTCTGCTGACGCCAGAATTTGGTGGCGATGTCGTCAGTTTGGATAAACTCAATGCCATCGCCAGCGGTGTGATGCACTCGGGAATAGAGTTACTCAACCCGCGCGAACGGCGTGACCTAATACGAAACGCCAGGGAAGTTGCACACGATCCCGTTGCTACTTGATTTTCAGCTAATCGCGATTGCTTTCACCATCGCTTGTACGACGCCGTCCATAGTGTACTCGGCTGCTTCGACGGTGGGGGCGTGGCCGAGTTCGAGAAGGGTTGCGGTGGTGATCGGGCTGATGCTCGCGAGTTTCGTATGGCGAAGGTTTTCGCCGAAGAGCGTAACCAGCGAGCGGGCAATCGCGGAACTCGTCACCGTGATCCAGTCGATGCGGCCAGCGGACAGAGCTTCGGCAATGCCCGGCTCTGCGATGGTTACATCGTGACTCGAATAGGCAACGACTTGCTCGACGCGGGCACCGGAGGAGGTTAATTGTTCCGCCAGAACTTCGCGACCACGGCTGGCACGGATCAATAGGACTTGCTTGCCGATGCAATGAGGGATCAAGGCTTCGGCGAGCGATTCGGCCCGAAATTCGTGCGGCAAAAGGTCCGCCCGCAAATGATATTTAGCCAATTCGTCGGCGGTGCCTGGCCCGATAGCCGCCAGTTTCGCCCGACCGAGCGAACGCAGGTCTCCGCCCGTCGTCCAGATTCGTTCGCACAGCGCATTCACGCCGTTCGCACTGGAGAAGACGAGCCAATCATAGCGGTGTAATTGCTGAATGGCCGTATCGAGCAGAGCAAAATCCTCCGGCGGGCCAATCTGAATCGCCGGTTGCAGCAAACACTCGGCTCCCAACTCTTCCAAGCGATCAAGCAATCGTCCAGCCTGTTCCGCAGGCCGCGTGACCAAAACACGTTGACCAAAAAGTGGACGCTCGACAAACCAAGAAGCCACGGGCGCGAGTCCCGCCACTTCGCCCACCACGACCAGCACCGGCGGACGCAGATGTTGTTGTTCCATTTCGGCGGCGACCGTGCCGAGCGTACAGAGTACGGTCATTTGGTCGGGCCACGAACAGCGTCGCACAATTGCAACCGGCGTGTTGGGCGACTTGCCAGACGCGATCAATTGCCCCGACCAATGTCGGGCCGTCGTGACGCCCATATAGAAGACGAGCGTTCCGGGAAATTTCGCCAAGGCGGCGAAATCGAGATCGGTCGCCTCCTTGCCACTTTGTTCTTGGCCAGTGACGAGTGCGACGGCCGACGCCCAATCGCGATGGGTCAGTGGAATGCCCGCGTAACTGCCAGAAGCCAAGGCGGCGGTAATGCCAGGGACAATTTCATAAGCGACACTGGCGGCGGCGAGTGCGGCGAGTTCTTCACCGGCTCGACCGAAGACGAGCGGATCGCCACTCTTCAATCGCACGACTTGTTGTCCTTGACGAGCGGCCGAGATTAGCCGTTCGCAAATTTCGTCCTGCGACAGAATGCGGCCGTGACCATGACGGCCAAGACAGACTTTTTCCGCCTGCGCGGCATGGACCAGGATTCGCGGATTGACGAGATAATCGTAGAGAACCAAATCGGCCCGCCGCAAACACTCCGCCCCGCGGAGCGTAAGCAGGTTGGGATCGCCCGGTCCCGCCCCGACGAGAAAAACACGACCGCGCGAATTGTCGGGCAGGGTTGGCATAGACTTGGCGAAAGAATAGTGAAGCGTCAAAAGAAAACGAAAACGGGGCAGTAGTGAGAAAACGCCCACTTTCATTGTAATCGGCAAGTCTCGGCTCGGCGAGAATGGCAATTCCGTGCGGCACTACGCTTGCAGTTGTGCCGGACTTTGTTAGGATAGGATTTGGAGACTTCCATAGCGACGTGATTCGAATTGGTTATTGGCCAATGGAATCCAATCGTTGCGGATTCCTCCCCAGTCCCATTTACAGACTACGAGCGAGTTTGGTAAGCCCTTTAGGCTATCGCGAAACTGCCCGCAGCGTATAGACGACTGAATCCGTAACTGGTTTAAGAAATCATTTTTTGAGCAGGAGCCGCGAGCATGAGTTGGTTGATTCTCATTCTGCGGTTTTTGCTGGGGCCGATCTGGGCGGAAACTCTTTCCGCACGCTGGGAATCTTGGTCGCGTCGGAACGGATTATGCCGTCGGTCGCGCGGTTCGCTGTTCGGCCTGTCATTTCGGGAAAAGCTGGGTGATCCACCGTGGCCTGTTTGGGTATGTGCGATTTGGGGACGTGCGGTGTTACAGCCCGTTCCTGTTTCCACTCCCGTTAGTTCTTCCGTTTCGGTTGCCCGTTGCGGCCCGTCGGGAGATGTTCGCCACGTTTTTTGTCAGATCGCTTTTCCGCCCGTTGCTGGTTCATATCTGCACGCCGCGAGCCGAAGTTTCTGCGGAACCTGATTGGGGCGCGAGATCGCGTGTCGCCCACGATGTACGGAACATGACCGTCGATTGACCAGATATAAATGTTTGGTATTCGACTCAAACAGCCAGCAATTTCTTTCCTTGCTCGCTGGATCCGTTTTCGCGCGACGCCGTTCGCCCAACTCCCTCGTTCGGAACCTTTATCCTGAACAGGAGACTTCACCGTGCCAGCGGAAGCCGTTATCGCCTCTATCGTTAGTGCCGTCATCGCGGCCATACTAACTGTGGTTCTTCTCAAATTGATCGATCATTTACGCAAGGTGGATGCCGAAACCAAGGCTCGCGAGATACTTTCCCGCGCCGAACAGGACGCCACGAATCGCCGTAAAGAAGTCGAACTGGAACTCAAGGAAAAGTCGATTCAACAACAGGCGTCTGGCGAAAAGGAAGTCCAGAAAATTCGCCAAGAATTGCACGAGCGCGACCGCACGCTTGACAAACGACACGACGCCATTGAGCAGCAAACCGACCAACTTCGCAAGCAAGAAAAAATGGTCGAAAGCAATCAGCGCAAGCTCGCAGAGCGGATCGAAGACACGAATCGCCGCAATGATGAACTGACAAAGCTGCTCGATTTGCAACGGCAAACGCTTCACCAACTGAGCGGTCTAAGTCGCGACGAAGCGAGTCGCCGCCTACTCGACATGCTCGATCAAGAACTCCAGCATGAGCAAGGAGCCTTGATTCTCAAGCACGAGAAAAAAATGACCGAGACGTGCGATGCCAAGGCCAAAGAGATGCTGATCACCTCGATCCAGCGTTACGCCGCCACCCACACGGCCGAATCGACGACGAGTACGGTCGATATTCCAAGCGACGAAATGAAGGGCCGCATTATTGGTCGCGAAGGTCGCAACATTCGCGCCTTTGAAAAAGCGACCGGAGTTGATGTCATTATCGACGACACGCCCGGCGTGGTGATCGTCAGCGGTTTCGATCCCGTCCGTCGCGAGATCGCTCGCATGTCGCTCAATAAACTGATCGCTGACGGCCGAATTCATCCCGCGCGAATCGAAGAACTGGTCATCGAAACGCAAAACGAAATGGAAAAGCATATTCAAAAGTGCGGCGAAGAGGCGATTCAAGAGGCGGGCGTTCCCGCGCTCAATCCCAAAATCGTACACCTCCTCGGACGACTCCACTTCCGCACAAGCTACAGTCAAAACGTCCTGCGACACTCGATTGAAGTCGCCTTTCTCTCAGGTATGATCGCCGACGAAATCGGCATGGACGGGAACTTAGCTCGCCGCTGCGGGTTGCTTCACGATATTGGCAAAGCAGCCGATCATGAAGCCGAAGGTGGTCATCCGAAAATTGGTGCTGAGCTTCTCAAGCGTTATGGCGAAGGACCGGAAGTTGTTCACGCCGCTCTCGGCCACCACGATGACATTCGCATCGACAATCCGTACACGGTGCTGGTCGCCGCCGCCGATGCGTGCAGTGCGTCGCGTCCCGGTGCCCGGCGGGAATCACTCGAACGGTATATCAAACGGATGGAAGAACTCGAACATATTGCCCGGGCTTTCCCGGGCGTCGATCAAGCCTTTGCGATTCAGGCGGGCCGCGAAATCCGGGTTATCGCCAATGCCAAGGACACCGACGATGCCTCTGCCGCGAAAATTGCCCGCGACATCGCCAAGGCTTTCGAGGAGCAATTAACCTATCCGGGTGAGATCAAAGTCACGTTGCTGAGAGAACTGCGCGTGACCGAAATGGCCCGATAGTCGTTGAGATTCGTTCGGTTTGTTTTTCCCAATTGCTTTGAGTTTTTACATGCGTTTTCTCTTTATCGGCGACATCGTCGGCAAACCGGGACGACAAATCATCGTCGATCAATTGCGCGCGGTGATCGAACGGGAGTCGCTCGATCTGGTGGTCGCCAATGCGGAGAACGCGGCGGGTGGTTCTGGACTCACGCCCGAAATCTATCGCGAGTTGATCGCCGCTGGTGTGAATGGGATCACTCTCGGAGATCACATCTATCGGCGTCGAGAGATTTATCGCACGTTGGAAAAAGAATCGAACATCGTTAAACCGGCGAACTATCCCTCGACCGCTCCAGGCCGAGAGTTCATGGTCATTCCCGCCCGCGACGGAACGCAGGTCGCCGTGATTAGTTTGCTCGGTCGCGTGTTTATGAAGCCGGTCGATTGTCCCTGGGCGGCGGTCGAGCGCGTTCTCAAAGAAATTCCGCCCGACGTGAAAGTGATCCTCTGCGACATACATGCCGAAGCGACGAGCGATAAGCAACTCCTCGGTCGTTATCTCGATGGTCGCGTCACCGCAGTTTTGGGAACGCACACGCACGTCCCAACCGCCGACGAGGAAATTTTCCCCGGTGGCACGGCCTTTCAATGCGATGTCGGCATGACCGGTCCGTATCGCAGCATCCTCGGTCGCGATATTTTACGAGTGCTGGAGACCACCCGCTCGTTTTGTCCCACCAATTTCGACGTAGCGACGGAAGACGTTCGCATTTCAGGCACGATCGTTGACGCCGACCCACTGACCGGCCGCGCGACAGCGGTCCGCCGCTTGTGCGTGCGGGCTTGACGCAAGTTATGAACCTTCCTAGGCTTAATCGTGTCGTAAACAGACTGAATTTTGCTCACATTGCATCTGCGGCGGGAAATTCTTCCCGCCACCTTGGGGAATAGTGTAACGGTAGCACGACTGACTCTGAATCAGTTAGTCTAGGTTCAAATCCTAGTTCCCCAGCTTGTTATTTGCCGTGTTTTACGTATAATTCAGGGAGCCGAAGCCCGATTGGTAACACCTTGGTAACAACGGGGCAGCGGCATGGTATCCGTATGGATCACGATCATGGCCTCCCTGCAATGTCGCGAACGGGTCTGGCGACTTCTCTTTCGCCACGACGATAAACAGTATTCCTATTCCATCGGCCCCGTCTCCAAGGCCGAGGCCCAGACGTGGAAAG